>CAMYLH010000404.1 GCA_947259065.1 uncultured Desulfobacterales bacterium | reverse complement strand
CGCGCCGTATCAAATGCGCGAAACTATTCTCATTATCGCTTGCAGTGCCCCGATTCAACAGACAAATCCTGCTCTTCGGCCTTTTTAGCCCTTCAGGGCGTGTAATCGCTTTAGATACATTCTAAAAAAGTTTTCTCTAAACGATGGGAGTCCCATCCCGGAAGTTCGCCGTAAGTTGCTGAATGTCCTGAATGACTGCGATTTCAACTAAGAAGTTCACAAAATAGCGGCTTGAATAGCAATTTGCCAGGGACAGGATTACGGTGAACTCTACCCGGCACGAAGGAGGAAACTCCGAATACGGACAACGGTTCGCTTAGTGGGTTACCGCGCCAGCCCTCGACTCTACCGTTGTTTCCTGTTAGTCAATTGAACGATGGGGTTTGGCTAAACAAGATGTAGGCATAGTTCAGTGGTGAGTGGTCTAGATTGATCGGGTAAGGTAGTACGCCAGTGAATGGCCCATCTTGGTCTTTAATATTATTGGCGGTTCCGCTATGCTGCCAGCCGAGTTCTTCGGGTGGCAGGTCCGTCACTTTGTCATTACCGTTAATGTAGCGTAGGTGTCGGGGATTTCCTTTCAGTACCGGTCGAAGGTCATCTTTGGCTACTCTGGGTTGTCCAAAAGTGACTATCTCCCTGAACTCATATAGAAAACCTGAATCTACAGCTAACGCCGCCCCGAGGCTATGTCCTGTTACGTAGATGTTGGATGAATCAGTCAGATTCTTGCTGACACTGTTTAATTTCTGTTCAATACCTGCCCCGTGCCAAACTTCGATTGTCGCTTCATAGAAACCTTCGTGAACGCGAATGCCTTCGGATTTGTCAGTCAATATATTAGCGTCCACCAATAAATCCGGGAACTCATCAGGCTCGGTTCCGCGAAACACCAGGATGGCCTTATCGGGAAAAACAGCAAGATACCCTTGGTGATTATTCTCGTCGAAAATATAGTTGTCGTCTGCCTCTGCGCCGATATAGCTCAACAAGGCCTTTAGTTCTTCCCTATCCGTAAGATAAGCGGCATGGGAAAGGCTGGCCATCACCCATCCGGGATTACTGTCCCACATTTGCTGAAACCTTACTTCAGGAGACGTCCCTGGATCAAACCTGCCGCTATCGGATAATCGTCTAAAGGGCTTGAAGTTTCCCGCTTGATATACAGCTTCGAAAGTCCTTCCCCTTTTAATCACTTTCTTATAGCACGTCTTACTCGCATCTTTATAACACGATGTCTCATCAGTTAACTGGTCTATGTCTGATGTTGTGCTGGGATTCGACCAACATCCATTTAAGACCAGAGTAGCAGTCAGCAGCCCTATCACCTTTACATTATTGTTAAACATGTTGAGTCACAACCTAATGCCATAGTTGAAGATGTAAGAATAGGGAGTGAATCCCGTCCGGTCAAAAAACCCATCCATATTGAGATATCAACACCTTAACATATAGCGTACCGATCACGGTGCTTTTGTGCACTGTCTCAAATTAGGTCTACAATCTACCGATTATTGCTAATTGGTCGTGGGGATGATTATGGATTGGGTACGTATTCTGGCCTATATCACTGGGACAGTGGACCAGGAACTCCTTTTGCGTTCGGCATCCTGATGACAGGCAGCTTTGCCGCTCCGTACCGAAAAATCACAACTCAAATCCCCATAGCCCTACTGCCTACCTTGACCCCGAGTTTCATGCTCCATATAGTTCTTTGGTCTTACTGCAACTCCTATGTCTTATGCTAGGGTTCGACTAAAATTATTTCGCCGGTCCCGACAAGGGCAAAGGCGCAAGTACCTCCTGCTGCCGCATGGTTATTAAGTCATCAACCAATAAAAGGATAAGATAATGAAGAAAACACTCTTGGCCTTAATTAACGCTACAGTGCCGCTTGGTTCATTAGCAAGCACCTCTGCAAATGAGGCATTAACTATTGTTAATAACCAGCATCAAACCCTGGCAACGCTTCCATTTGATCGTGGTTTTCCAACAGCAGATTCCGCAAAAGCCCTGCAAAGTGAATTAGCATTTCAACGTGCCACGCAAGCTTATCTATGGGCTTTACCAATTGTGAATATGCGTGCGATGCAAAAGGGACATGCAAAAATGATGGATGATACGGCTTATAATAAAATTGCGATTTATGAAGATCGTTTAAAAGCCCACACCCTGATCACTACCCCTAATTCAGATGTCATCTATGGCCTGGCCTGGTTAGATATGAAAGATACGGGCCCATTGGTTGTTGACTTGCCTGCGGGTTTACAGTCATTAGTAAACGATATGCGGCATGACGCCTTAATTGGCCCCGCGAAAGAAGATGGTTCTCACTATGTTGGTGATCTTGGCAATGCTGGCCCGGATAAAGGCAAAGGAGGCCTATTCTTACTCCTTCCTCCTGGCGAGTCTCGCGAAGATTATGATGCTGACAAGTATTACATCTATGAATCCAAGACTAACGAAGTATTCCTGTTCTTACGTTCATTCTTTAAAGATATGAATGACACGGCACCCGCAGTAGCACGAATGGAAAAACTTAAAGTATATCCCTTAAAGGGCAGCGCGGAAAAAATGCAGTATTTTCATGTTTCAGAGGTGCCAAGTAATAGCGTCGCCGCTACAGACTGGACTTACTTCAAGCAGTTAGATGAAACGGTGCAAGCTGAGCCAGTGATGGATTACGACCCTTATATGAATGGCATTTTAGCCACAATGGGTATCAAAAAAGGGGTTGAATTTAATCCCTCTGAGCAAGAGCAATTGGCGCTGACCCAAGCGGTGCAAACAGGCTGGCGGATGGCTAAAGAAGTTGCGCTTAACTTTGACGAAAAAGGCAGTGCGGCAGTAGCTGATACCAAATTCTGGAAAGACCGCTACTGGATTGCCCACTTTTTGACTAAGGACGGCAATCAATATCAGGCATCATCTACGACAAGTTATAACAGCCCTGAAACGGGGCATACCAATGTTGATGCTAAAGCGCATATGTATATTAATCACTACTCGGTTTCAGATGGAATGATAAATGCAAAACCTGGTGTCGGAGCTAAATATGCAGGTACATACAAGGATGCTGATGGTAATCCATTAGACGGTCAATGTACTTATTCTATAACCTTGCCTGCAGATGTGCCTGCGGGACTATTCTGGTCAGTAACGGCTTATGACGCGCTAACAGCTGCGGGTGTGCCATCGAATAACAAGTATCCATCACTGGGTGATCGCGACAATCCAAAACAAAATGCAGATGGTTCAACAACTTTGTACTTTGGTCCTGTAATACCAAAAAATGCGCCAGCTGATAATTATCTGCACGTACCAGAGTCAGTGAATTGGTTCTCACTGATTCGTCTATATGGACCTAAAGAACCATTATTTGAAGGTAAATGGATACCGGGTGATTTTGAGAAATTAAGCTGTAAAAGATGATCAAACTCAACTGAGTTCCGGAAAGCGAACAGAGGACGAAAACACTATGAGAACATTGAACACAAGAAAACCGTATCGGACTTTGCTTGCCGCCATTATCTCGGCGATGTGTGTTGTCAGTGTACAGGCCGAAACACTCGACACCCGCATCGGCAAGCTCGAGTTCACCCACGCCTTTATCGATGGTTATCCCACC
>CAMYLH010000403.1 GCA_947259065.1 uncultured Desulfobacterales bacterium | reverse complement strand
GCACCCTTGATCGGATAAAGCTGCAGCGCCTGTTGTGGCGAAGGAGCCGGCTGCGCTGCGGGCCTCCGGGGAGACCTGCTTCGCCGCAAGCCTGTTGGTCGCCCCGCGATCAGTCGACATCTGCCCGGTGAGCCGGGTTGCAGCTGCAGGGGCATCGGTCGCGGCAGGTGCATCGGCCGCCGCAGGGGCTGCGAAGGAGCCTGTATCTGATCCGGCTCTGGCCTTTGCCAGTGCTTCCGCCTCTTGCATTACTTTCTCTGCACGCGGCGCGTAATCCTCTTTCGACGGCATTTCCGGCGAAGGCGCAGCCAGCTCCATGGCGCGCTTTCGCGATGCCTCATCGGCAGTATCCGTCTGCTTTGACGAAAGTGGTGCTTGCATCCCGGCCACATCGCTTGTCGTTGCCTCGGCCGCATCGTCATACCGGGTATCCCGATTTTCCAGCGTGTCGCTGTCCGTTGCCGGCGCAATGCTCACGTAATCCGGGCCCGACGGCAATTGCGTCAGTTCAAGCACTATCGCCAGGCTAAGACCTACGGTTGCCGCCCAGGCGGCCGGGCGCATCCAGGCGCGTGCTCGTGCGTAAGGGGTTCGATCATCCGCCGCCAGTTTCAGTATCTGTCTGGTCAAATGATCCGGCGTACGTTCGTTGGCCAGCGCCCGGTAAGTTTCCGTAACGCGCGGATCCTGAACGCGATTTTCTGACTCGTTGCTCATAATTATCTTTCCTCCGATTTGGATTACGGTTAAAGGTTGCAATTGGATCAGATTTCAAAATCGAGCATCACTATATGAGAAAAGCAGACACAAGATCCGCTGCCAAAGACAATAGAACCATATGTTTACCTTTTTCTCAACAAGTATATAACGCGAATAGTATTCACGCAGTAAGATTAAAGAAAGACAACCCGGAACCTTGAACCCGGCTCGGCTGAGCTCGTCGCAGGCTGAACCGCTCAACCTATATTAACCTTTTAATCATAGATCTAATTTGCTAAGTTTTGAGCATGACCGATAACCTTGCCGAATACCTGCGTCAACCGCTAAAAATAGGGAGCAAATCCATCGAAAAAAGGCTTGTCCTGGCCCCGTTGACCTTTCTCGGCAATATCGCCTTTCGTGAGTTGGTTTCGCGATATGGCGGTTATGGCCTGCTTTCTCCCTGTTACAGATGGCGAGATGAAGAACGATCACAGTTGGTCTGTCAGATTTTCGGCGCCGACCCTTTGACGATGGCGAACGCCGCCCGCAGGATCGAAAGTGAAGGCTTATTCGGCGTCGACATCAATTTTGGATGTTCAAATGCGACTATCTGTCGCCGCAATTGTGGGGCGGCATTGTTGAAAGATCCTGATCTGGCGGCAGCAATTGTGGCCGAGGTGCGAGGGGCGGTCACGTTTCCACTGACAGTCAAGTTTCGCATCGGGTGGCGGGACGATCCCGCAATTGCGGTTCGGCTGGCACAACGATTTGAGGACGCAGGTGCAGACGCCCTGATATTTCACCCGAGGGTAGCGCCGGATCGGCGATCGCGACCCCCCAAGTGGGCCTACATCGGCATGGTCAAGCAGGCCGTCAACATCCCGGTTTTCGGCAACGGTGATGTGTTTGACCGCGATGACTGCCGGCGGATGATACAAGAAACCGGATGTGACGGAGTAGCCCTGGGCCGGATGGCTGTGGCCAGGCCCTGGATCTTTGCCGAATTGACAGAAAATATACAGATAGGTCCGGAGATGTTTATGGATGCCGCCCTTCAACTGGCCCGGCTTCTTGAAACACACTATGACCCGGTTGCGGCAATTAAGCGTTTCAAACGATTTGCCTTCTATTTTTGCGCCAACTTTTGTTTTGGACACAGCCTGTATTCGGGGATTTTAAAAGCTGGGGACATGAAAGAAGTCGACACTATTCTTCGTAGGTTTTTTGAGAAAGTCCCTGATCTTTCCTCGCGGCCGAATATGAATTTCTTCAGTTGATTCAGTATTTGAATTTCAGTCCTTGGTATTTGCCCTTCGACTTGGCTCAGGGTGGTGAGTCCTTCGACTTTGCTCAGGACCGTGAGCCTGTCGAACGGCTTGTCGAACCATTTGAAATTTGTATTTTGGTGCTTGAAATTTTCATGATTTTCATAAGCGAGTAACCTTTTTTATTCCAGGCGATTACCTGTTTAATTGACGTGGCCCTGATGGTTGACCAGAAAGAATTTCACCCGGTCGGCCATGTGGGTCTATTGGACATATAGCGTTCCTTGAGTCCATCCAGAGAGAACTCATCGGACTTGCAAAAATTAATAATGCGCCGCTCCCAGTCTTCTACCATCTGTGCCGCTCTCGGAACATCTTTCGCTATTTCAGGGGGGATGGATATGACACCGTGTTTATCTCCCATGATAAGGTCGCCGGGACTTACGGCCAGGCCCCCTATTTTTACCGGCATGCCAAAATCAATCATGTGAACGTAGGCGTGGGAGACGGTCACACAACTTGAAAAAAAGTGAAATCCCAAGTCTTGCACCTCATCCAGATCGCGCACCGAACCGTCCGTAACCGTGCCGACACATGCCAGGGCCCTGTGAATGTTTGCGTTCACCTCACCCCAGAAGGAACCGACGACCGGATTATCGATGTCATGCAGTACGACGACCCTCGGCTTGGGATACTTTCGTACCTCGTTCCACCAATCCAGGGGCGATACACGCGGACCCTCAGGAGATGCCGCACTGATCATACCGGTGACTGCGTAACCGATCATCGGCTTCATTTGGGGAAATCGGCACTGGATCTGCGGAAGCATAAAACCTTCATTGTGTTTCCGTATATTGAACAGTTCAACAGCATTGGATATGGCCGGGGTCGGCCAGGCCAGTAATGCGTCCAATTCGTCTTGCTTAAGATATTCCGGCATTTTGACTCTTCTTCACTTCATTATAGCTTTGCGGCCCTTGGAGCGGGGCGGCAATTTATGTTCCGCCACTATATTGGCCTTTGATAGATACTGTTTTCATGATTACCTCTCCATTGTCAAAAGGTCAACAGTTTGATGTGATCCGAAACCGGCGGTTGATGTGCACCGATCAATCTTGTCGTTATCGTCCGTTCGGGATTCGTTATTTGAGATAATCTCTGTACTTTCCATAGAGACTAACACGAGAGCAGAGCGGGTATCAAATAACCACGTTTGGGATTTCCAGTTCTCCTTTCGCGAATACATGTAGGAATACCTCGACAACTTCTGGGTCGAATTCCGTACCGGAACCTTTTTCTATGATATCCTTGGCGTCAAAGGGTGACATTGCCTTTCGATAAGGTCGGTCGCTGGTAAGGGAATCGTAGACATCTGCCACCGCCAGCACGCGTGCCTCCAATGGGATTTTTTCTCCAAGCACTTTGTTGTACCCTGAACCATCATGCTTTTCATGGTGAGCTAGGATAATGGGTAAAATACGTCCCAGGGGGCCTTGAAGGGGATTAAGGATTTCACCGCTTTTTGCCACATGTTGTTTCATAACTCCATACTCTTTATCGCTTAGACGTGCCGCCTTATAAAGGAGATTCCGGCTGATTTCCAGCTTTCCGATGTCATGCAACAAAGCAGCCGAACGAATATCCTCGATTAGTTCCATGCTAAATCCTAAATAAGAAGCAATTTTTGCAGCATAGATGGATACCCGGTAGCAGTGATTTTCCGTATATTCATCATTGGAGATAAAATTGCGCAAAATGACCAGAACCCCTTGGTAAGTTTGCCTTAGCTCTGTCAGCCTTCTTTTGTTGCGATCGTAGAGAGTGCCCATGGTGTAAGCAGTGATCATCAGGATTCCTCCCCAGGCCATGATTTCAAACCACTTGCTGTCCAAGAAGGTTGTGCTCTTGATTTCACCCAGCCATGAAGGATTAAACTTAATCGCGATGCTTACGATTAAAACACTGGCAAAGGCGGTGAGTGTGGCGTGGCGGCGGCCAAAAAAATAGGCTGAAAACAGGGTCGGCAGCGTATAGAGCCCCAACAACATGCGTTGAGATGCCAAAAGATAATTCATGACGCCCATAATCATGACCATGGAGAGGATTAACCACAACTCCTTGTTTACTTCTATAAGTTGGGCAAAAAGTCCGCCCTTCACTCTTCGTTTGAATCGTACGGGCGCTTTTGAATTGGTGAATTCTGGGTGTGGAAGTTCCTGAGCGATGCTGAGATTGGATGCGCGTTCAATCGTTGTTGGTCGTGGCGTCGTGACTTGTTTGGCAGAGTTCGATTTCAATACATAGGTTGCGGAGGCACCCAGCATTTCAAGTTTTGAAACAAAAGTTTTGCCAATTTTTTCGTTGGCATTTTTACTCAAAACGAGTGGTGTTTTCTTCATCATATCTTTCAATTTGTCGACCGGGATGTTTTTCGCATGGCACGACAAGAAATCCCCGACCTTCTGTTCAACGCCGGCATCAGGTATTGCGTTGAGGATAATCATGCCGTTCATCTGATCTGTCATAAGTGTTCTCCAGGGATCCCTTCGGATCCTGACGAATTTAATCCGTTGGCCTTAGCAATGGATTGTTTAACCAGCCGTTTCGGTAAAATAATCGTTAATTATGGATAAATTAAACATTTATAGAAACCTGAATCGGCATTACAATGGAAAATCTTTAATGTTTTAAATCATAGCGTATTAAAGAGACATTGAAAGCTTCACTAATAATATTCTTTTGGGAGCATCATAGGACGGATTTCCATTCGATCAAGCTTGTTTTGTATTATACATCAATTCCATAGTCATCGCATAGATATT
>CAMYLH010000402.1 GCA_947259065.1 uncultured Desulfobacterales bacterium | reverse complement strand
TTTGACTGATAGACATGATCGTGCTGCAATTCCCAGGCGATACCCTCAGCCTGGTTGTTTTTTTCAGAGCGAAAAGAGCCGCTGTCCACCTCGATCAACCCCATGATATCCGGATTGACCGATTTTATAAACTCAACAATCTTTTTTAAATTGCCGTTGGTGTTTTTAAAATAGCCGCTGTAAGGCACCGGAAGGTGAAAATGCCTGCCAATTCCGGCTGCATACCGTATATTGTACAAAAGAAACCGCATATATATGCCATCTGCCTTCTTGGATTTTGCTTTATTGTTCCCCTAAGTATAACCTTTTTTAGAATAATGTAAAGCTGCGGATACCTTCGATTATCGAAATACCCGATTGAGCTTTTTCGCTCAATCGGGTGTATTGCTGTTTAATCTCATGCCAGGTGAATTACCATCAATCCGCCATTCATGCGCTTGACGAGTAATTTTATGCCATCACCTTTCTTATAGTAATCGACCAATTTCATGAAATCTTTAACCGATGTCACATTTTTTCGGTTGACCTCGATGACGAGATCTCCTGGTTGAATACCGGCTGCCTGAGCCTTACTGTTGGGCTCAACCTCGACGACGATGACACCCGTCGTTTCTTTAATGTTATAGCGTTGCGCCATTTCCGGTGTTAATTCCGTGACCTGAAAGCCGTATCCGTCCTCTTTTTCCTTCTGCATTTGGTCCGAAGCAGCGGCCATGGTCAACGGTCTTTTGCCGACTTTAAGATCCAGGTCCTTTTGGCGACCATCGCGTAGAACCGTTACCCGGGCCGTATCACCGACACCCAGCTTGGCAGCCAGCGCAGTCAGATCCCGACTGGTGGTTACCTTTTTGCCATCGATTTCCGTAATGATATCTTTGGGTTGAATTCCGGCCCGATCCGCGGGATCACCGGGGACAACGCTGGCAACCATCACACCGCTTTTGTCTTTCAGTCCGTAGTACGCCGCCAGATCCCCTTTGAGATCCTGAATGGTGACTCCCAGCCAGCCGCGGGTGACCGCACCGCTGTCTTTCAACTGGGCGATGATATCTTTGGCCTGATCGATGGGAATGGCAAAGCCGATTCCACTGCCACCGGCGATGATCATGGTATTGATGCCGATGATCTCCCCGCTCATGTTGATCAGGGGGCCGCCGCTGTTACCCGGGTTGATGGAGGCATCGGTCTGGATGAAATCGTCATATGGACCGGAGCCGATCACCCGACCCTTGGCACTGACGATGCCGGCGGTGACGGTATGCTCCAATCCGAAAGGACTCCCGATGGCTGCGACCCACTCGCCCACCTTAAGGTTGTCGGAACTTCCCATGGGCACCGCGGGCAGGTTGCCCTTGGCGTCAACCTTGATCAGGGCGATATCCGTTACCGGATCACGCCCGACGATTTCAGCATCATACTCGGTATCGTCTTTGAGGATGACTTTGATCGTGTCGGCGTTTGCCACCACATGGTTGTTGGTGACTATATAGCCGCCTTTATCAATAATGAAACCGGAGCCCAGACCCGGCTGTTTGAATTCCGGCTGGCGCTGCTGCCCGAAATTACGACCGAAGAAGTCTTTGAACTGCTTGTCACTGCCAAACGGATTTTGGCCGAACTGACGGAAGGCCGGTCCGCCGCCCTTGACGGTCTTCTCAACCCGGATGTGGACCACCGCCGGGCTAACTGCATCGGCCAAGGCACTGAAATTTTGCGGTATCATTCGAACCGGGGCATTCTTGGATGCCGTTGCCATTGTAAAGCCGGAAGCCAGCATCAGCCCGACCGTCACCATAACCACGATGTACTTTGTAGACTTGAATAACTGTTTCATTTTTTTTCTCCCTATTTTGGTTTTGGCCGAAATTGGCCTTTGATTGAACTTACTGTAAAGCAAAAAGTTAACCCCAAGATGACGGCAAGATGACCAAAATGTTAGGTTGGGAGAGGGTGGTTTTGGAGCTGAAATAGTCTGGGTCGGGCGGGTGATTTGCGGATTGAGGTAAGAGGTTGGAGGTAAAAAAAACACTGCGTGCCCGCTACGCCGAAATTTGAAGGCCAGAAGCTGATGACTCCTGACAACTCTTATGAAACCTTCAAAATAACAGTTTTGCCACTAAGCCACTAAGGGATGATATGTATTTTAAATCATCAAATCAATTATGGGCAAGGAACCAATAAATTTTACAGTAATCTTAGTGCCTTGGTGTCTTTGTGGCTGAACAAATAACACCAAAGTTTCTTCTATTCTTGAGTGAGTCCTTAGGAGTTAGGCCCAATTTCACCGGATTTAAGCATCTTGGTGATGGTATGATATTCATGTACGGTCCCGTCATAGTCATAGGTCGCTTCTATGCCGGTCATGGGAATTAAAATGAGCCGCCCATGGAAAAAAGCCGAAACAATGTTGGCCGTTTCATTGATGCTCAAATCTTTTCTTAGAAAATATTTTGAGTATACATTCGGGTATCCCAGGCCTCGGGTAATCCGAAACAGTTTAAGTTGAACATTCGGGCTCAAGCATTTTCGAAGATTATAGGCAGTGTTGGCTGTGTTTATATCAAAGCGGTGCGGGTTAGCAGATATTAGCGAGGAAAGCCGGAAACCGAGTCGGCCGTGATCATCTTTTGTACCGTTGAGTTGATACTGCGAGTCGTTGAGAAGGCGCAAAGGTGGTCTGCCAAGCTGGTCTTTTTGATCTTCCACATGTATGGCCGGAAGAATTATAGCCGCTTCATTCTCGAACTGCTGAACCAATTTCAAGAAACGATTGATAAATTTATTGGTCGTCAAGGGCGAATCGGCCGCCACAAATAAAGCATGCTTCTCTTCCTTGCAGGCCTTGCTGGCAGCGTATCCCTTAATTAAATTACCAGCGACAGAGTTGAATTTAACTTTTCTGGGCTTGATGCTGAAACGCCGGATAACATCAGGCGCTATTTCTGAGCTCTGATTCACCAATTGGCAGGGTTTTTCAGAATTTTGAATAAAATTTCCCAGTCGCTGCTCGAGCAGCATTTGATGTCCGACGATCACAATTTCATCTATATGTTCATTCTCAAAAAGTCTTTCAAGGGTGTATTGAATCAGGGGCTTGGTTTCCTGCCTGCCGTTTATAACAGACTTAAATTCACGCAACGGCTTGTAGCCGGACTCAATAAATTTTTCGCCGTAATGTTCCGCGACCATTCGGCCGTACTTTTTCACTTCACGTTTGTTGTTATAACCTGCCATTAAAATTGCGCTTGTCATTTTTGCGAATTCCCGCAGTTATGGTAAAGATTAAACATAGGCGTTCACAGGTTCAAAGGTCCAGGGGTTCAAGGTTCCATTCTCTTCCATGGACTGCATTTGAGATGCGTATTTACGAGAAAAGCGTCAGCTTCGTCAGGAAAATCCAAAATTTGGAGCCAAATTAGAAATTATTTTGGGCAATTAGCATTTTTTACAAGGACGTCGGATCTTTAATGCCTTTTTTGATCCTAACCCTGAACCTGTGAACGGTTACGGAAAATGACCAGCGCAATTTTAATGGCAGGTTATAACAACAAACGTGAAGTTAAAAAGTACGGCCGTATGGTCGCGGAACATTACGGCGAAAAATTTATTGAGTCCGGCTACAAGCCGTTGCGTGA
>CAMYLH010000401.1 GCA_947259065.1 uncultured Desulfobacterales bacterium | reverse complement strand
TCCATTCTTGGCAGCCGGACAAACCTGATCAAAATAGAAAAGCGACAGCCAGCTCCAAAGATGGACATCTGCCTCAATGCCATCTCTTTCAATACCTGATAGAAGGTCTTCCAGATACCGAGCCAAAACCAATCGAGAGCTGAAGATGCGTTGCTCAACCTGACGACCGCTGTTGAAAGGCTCGGATGTGTCCGAATTTCGCAATAGATGAAATGGGGGAGGGACGGGAGACCCTGCCCGGAGGTCTGCTAGATAATTGCGGAAGTCGTCCACGCCTTTATCGGTGAACCTGCGTATTTCTGATTCTGAAATCATTTAGAATCCCGCATGGCTTGGTTAAACATTTGCAGCATTTTATTGCTGTAACCGAAGGCTCCGACGGCTCTTTCGATCCAGGCTTGTTGACCGGCTCGACCTCTCTGCGGCGGAATGGACATGCCGGGAAGGGAACAGGCCAGCTTCAACCATAAACTTGGCCAATCATCGTCACAATCCGGGTCGGTGTGCTGATCGTCGATTAAGATGCGATGTAATATTTGTCTAAAAACCTCGGGATACACCAACGGTAAAAACCGATTGTCTGAGCTGGCAACCAGGCTGATTTCTTCGATCCGGCGATTCAATTTTAAAACGGGCCAATCTCCATCCATATCCAGCTGCCAGACAACATCTCCCATATCTTCATATTCGACAAACAGCAGTGATTGGCTGCCGGCAGGTAACGCATCCACACTTTCCGGGCGAATTTTGTCAACAGCTGCCAATATTCGTCCATGGGTATCGGTTTTATCGACGACCTTTACCCGGAATAGAGGAATCGTTGAATCAGAAAATTGGGATAGCCGGAGATCAAAGGGTACGGTTCGCTCGTCTACAGTCCCAAAATCAAAGCGCTGGTACGCGGTTCGGTGATAGGCCTCAACATAGACGTGCGCGTTGGACGGCAGTTTTAAATCTTCAAGGTGCAGACTGATATTGAAAAACCGTTTTGCCTGTTCATTTCGCAGTAGATCGATACGAATATTGGAGCGCTTAATTGTTCTTCTTCCGGTATAATTAAATTTACGTATCACGGCGTCGAATGGATTCCTTTTTAATAAACTATGGGAAAATTCTGATACGCAGATCTCTGTGCATATCAAACCCGATGACGGCCAGCTTAAAACTGCCCTTGTGGACTTTGATTTGAATGGTATTATTTTTGTTGAGCAATACATGGGCTCCCTGAACCTGAATGTTGATCGGTGATTTGGCGACATCAAAATCCAGCGGTGTATATTTCTTGAACGGATTTCCACTACGAACATCATAGGCGACCCAGACAGTTATATACCGCGGCAGCTTCGTGGCTTGGGGTTGTTTTGCCAAGCGGAACCCCCCTTTGATGGATGTGAGCTGAAGGTAATTAAATCCAATCACATCCACAAATTGCTCAGTGCTCGTTTTTTTATCACCTTCCCCCGGCGCATCTTTTCCCTTTATTCCGATCGCTTTTGTGCGGCTCGTCGGCAGCGCGAAGATGTGTTTGAGCAGATTTTCATCGCGCCCCTTTTGGGGTTGGGTCAGAATTTTAACAATTTCTCGGGGGCTGGTTTTGACAAAGTCAAGAGTTGAGGGACCCAGTTTGTATTTCTTTTTGAATTTCTTTGAATTGCGTTCCCATTCGGTATGCGCCGGGTTTTCCGCATCGCCCAGAAACGTTGATAAATTGGGTTCAGTGATCGAAACAATAGCGCGCGTACCCTTATGTTTGAGGGAGCTAACTTCCGGGATGGTAATGCCCTGACGAATGAAGTAGTCTTCGGCTTTCTCCAGTTTTTCATCCCGCTCAAGAAAGACCGAAAAGCCGGTGTGCAGTAACTCGCTGGTCTTTTGCGTTTGAACTGTAAGGGGCACGTAAAATGCCATCCGATTTCCTTCGGAAAACCTTTGCTGAAGGTCGACAATCTGCTCCGGATCAAAGCATCCCCTGAGCTTGGGCGCACGCCCGGCCTTGGGCGCTTTTAGACTGATGAAGGACTCTTCAGCTTGTTGAATCGCCCAACGGGTGAAGTCCATAAGCCCCAGCATGCCATGTTTTTCAGGCCATTGGGACTTTTTTAAATATGAATCCAGAGTTTGATTATTAAGGGAGTATTGTTTGCCGGCATGACGGAGTTCAACGATCAATTTGCCGGAAAGAATCGGGAAAAAGTAATGGTTAATTGCCGACTTTACGCATTCTCCGGGTGTGATGTCTTTATCTGGAAATGGAATTAAAACGGACAGCCCCGGTTTGTCAAATCGATCGACCAAAAAGTGTGTGGCAAAGGACTCTAAATAGCCAGCATCGTCAATCGGCAGCGCCAGTTCGCCGTCAAAATGTCCGAAATAGCCATAGGGGGCGTAGCGGTTTCCGTCCACTTTATGAATTTTTAATACGGATTGGCCCATGAGAAGCACCCGGGCGTCGTCTTTTCGCATGGTGAACCCGAAAAAGGAGTTGATGCGGGAAGCGGCCTGAAATACCGTTTTGCCGAGACCCCAGCGACCTAAATCGGCGGATTCTTTTTGGGTGCGACCGATGTTACGCCAGAAATAATAAAAATCGTTTTTTTTAACATCATCATCCAGATCGTCGTATTGCTGGATATCTCCTTGAAGACCCCGAGTCCCGAAGTCTTCTATTAAAATGTAATCGAGGGTTTCGGATGGTGAGGGCAACTCCTGCAGCCCGGCATGCTTGGCATGTAGATGGGGAGTCAACCCCTCCAGATACATGGTGATCACGTCTTTATGGTTTGATCGCAGACTGGGGCTGTTGTAGAAAGAGAGTCGGACCGTCACCGGATCGCTTCCTGCAGCCGCATCCAGTGAGTTCTGAATGGATTCACGTACCAGGGCATCGTTGATGCTTCCGATCACCTCGGTGGTGAAAAATTCACCTTCAATGGGATCGACATTGATCTCTCCGGGCCGCATTTTCCGGAAGCGCCATGTGGAAAATTGATTCATTGGTCGTCGTCGCGGATTTCGGAATTAGAGCGAAAAATCTGAAAATTAGTCGTTTTCGTGACAGGTTAAAAGGATGCGGGTTAAGTAACGAAGAAAAATTCAAATTGTTCCGGCTACATGTAGCCGTGTTTTGCCCCTGCACAGCGGACGATGGACTCCAGCGTGTCGTCCCGAAAGCAGGCGATAGCAGGAACGGCACCTCCCGCGGGCACCCGTTGCAGCCGGCGTAGACAATCGATCGTGGCTTCGACGACAGCCCGGTCCAGCGCGAACCGTTCGGAAAAATCATCAACTGTAGATGCGCCAAACTCCACCATAATTGTCTCTACTTGTTCAATTGTCGGCAATCTTTCCCTTGCCAGATCCTCCATGTCTTACTCCCTTTCGTCCATTGATGCCAGTTTTGTCTTTAACTGGAGTGGTCATTCACGGTGTATCTATACACCAATCTTGCTCATCATACAACCTCAATTGATGATAACGCAGAACAAGCAACAGAACGAAGAGAAAGTAGCTATAAGCGATACAATTGACGCCGTTTTTATTGCCAGTCCTGGGATAGCTGTCCACGGGCATCCCGGCGATACGGCATCCAGACCAGTCCGAAAAACTCAAGCGTCATGTCGCTGCTTTTCGGCTTGACGAGAATTTCCTGA
>CAMYLH010000400.1 GCA_947259065.1 uncultured Desulfobacterales bacterium | reverse complement strand
ATACCGGGGATTGAATCTTAGCCAACCGCCGCGGATCACCTGGGTTTCCTCTGCTGAAGAGGCCCTCATCGCCCTGGACACCAAAGATTTTGACATGGTGATCACCATGCCCCGGCTGGCGGACATGGATTCCTTTGCCCTGGGCCGAAAAATTAAACGTAAAATGCCGGACCTTCCGGTGATTCTCATGACCCACAGCGCCCTGACACCGGATATTGTTCCGGAGCAAATCCACTCCCAAGGCATTGATAGGGTCTTTGTGTGGTCCGGCAACACGGATATTCTGCTGGCCCTGATCAAGAATGCGGAAGACCGCCTCAACGTGATCAGCGACACGGGAAAAGCAGGGGTAAGAGTCATTCTCTTTGTGGAGGACTCTCCTATCTATGCCTCGGTTTTATTGCCCATCCTTTACCGGGCGATCGTTTTGCAGGCTCAGGCAGTAATGGTGGAGGGGCTTAACGAGGAACACCGGCTGCTTACCATGCGCGCCCGGCCCAAGATTCTCCATGCCATAAGCTTGAATGAAGCCAGAAGTATCTTTAAACAGTTCGAACCATACATCCTGGGTGTTATTTCCGACGTCAGCTTTCCACACAACTATGCAATAGACCCCAATGCCGGCATTACTTTGCTCTCCCAGATAAAGAAAGAAAGGTTCGATATCCCTCTTTTGCTCACCAGTTCGGAACCTTCAAATCGGGAAAAAGCCACTAAGATACCCGCATCTTTTATCGATAAAAATTCGCCCTCCCTTCTTTCGGAAGTTCGCTCATTTTTTATTGAAAAGCTCGGATTCGGCGATTTTGTTTTTCGCATGCCGGATGGCCGGGAGATTGACCGGGCCTCCAACTTCCGTGCGCTTGAAAAGATTCTTCCGACCATCCCGCCTGAGTCGGTTTATTACCATTGGCGGCACAACGACTTTTCAAGATGGCTTTTCGCCCGTTCGGAAATACGGCTCGCATCGAAGTGGCGCCCGTTAACCGATACCGACTTCGGGGGGCAGGTGGAAATGATGCAGCAGTACCTCATTGATACGATTTGCGCCCGGCGCAAGTTGCGCCAAAAAGGGGTGGTGGTCAACTTCGATGCCGACGATTTTGATCCGGATACGGATTTTCTGAAAATCGGCAAGGGATCCCTGGGCGGAAAAGGCAGGGGGCTGGCCTTCGTCTCAACCTTACTCCGGCGCAATTCCGGCATCCACCAGAAATTTGACCAGGTAGACCTACTGGTTCCCAAAACGCTGGTGATCACCACTGAAGGCTTTGATACCTTTATCGAGGCAAATGATCTCAAAGCCCTTTCCAAATCAGACGTTTCGGATAAAGAAATCGTGGATTTATTCCAAAGCGCTCATTTCCCGCAAGATATTGTAGAGGATCTCAGGGCCTATCTCGCTCAGGTGCATTATCCTCTGGCCATCCGCTCTTCGGGTCTTTTGGAAGATGCACAGTTTCGTGCCTATACATCTCTCTACAGCACCTATCTAATTCCCAACAACCACCCGGATCTTGAAACCAGGCTGACACATCTCATTGGCGCCATCAAAGGTGTGTATGCCTCGACCTATTTTCAGGGAGCTAAGGGATTTGCCAAGCGTGTGGGTCACCGCACGGAGGACGAGAAGATGGCGGTAATTGTCCAACAATTAATCGGGCAAGCGTACGGCAACTATTTTTACCCGGCCATTTCAGGGGTCGCCCAGTCCCATAATTACTACCCCTTCTCTCATATGAAATCTGAAGATGGAATTGTAAATATCGTCCTGGGCCTGGGCAGGATGCTAGCAGAGGGTGAGAAGACACTCCGATTTTGTCCCAAATACCCGCAATTGCTGCCCCAGCGTTCCACTGTCGACGATATCCTGGAAAACGCCCAAAATTTTTTCTACGTCATGAAATTGGGAGATTGCAGCTCTCAAGTCAATGTCAACGAAGACGCAACCTTGGAAAAGCGGGAAATTATAGATGCCGCGGCAGAAACTCCGGTAAAACTGTTTGCAAGCACCTACATCCCCGAGGAGCATAAGATTCGGGACACCGTTCAAATGCCGGGATACCCGGTCATCACTTTTGCGCAGGTGCTGAAGTACCAGACATTTCCTCTGGCCGACATACTGGCGGCAGTCTTAGAGGCCGGCCATCAAGGCATGGGATGTCCTGTCGAAATAGAGTTTTCCGTTAATCTGGGTTCGGCAAAGGGCGGCAAACCTGAATTCGCCTTGCTCCAAATCAGGCCCATGACCGCCAGAACAGAGCACCTGAAAGTCGACATAAGGGATGAAGAAATTACCCGGTCCTTCTGCTATTCCGCCAATGCGCTGGGCAATGCCGTAAAGACGGACATTGCCGATATCCTCTTTGTGAAGCCTGATGACTTTGACCCCAACCGCACGCTTGAGATTGCCCGGGAGATCGGTAAGGTGAACTCGCAACTGGTGTCAAAGGATCGTAAGTACCTGCTGATCGGCCCGGGGCGATGGGGTTCGGCCGACCGCTGGCTGGGGATACCGGTAAACTGGACTGAAATTTGCGGGGTGGGCGCCATGGTTGAAACGACCTTTGCAAAATTAAGGGCCGACCCTTCTCAAGGATCTCATTTTTTCCACAATATCACAACATTGGGGATTAACTATATTTCGATATCCGAGCACGGCGAAGATTTTCTGAACTGGGAATGGCTCACATCCCAGCCTGCAGCCACGGAAACATCTTATGTAGCGCATATTAAACTGGATAAGCCGTTTACATTGAAGGTGGACGGAAGAAAATCACGCTGTGTGATGTTTACTGATTGAATTCGCCACAGACCCACACAGAAATACACAGATGGTTTTTCTCTTAAACAAAAGTTCCGTCTGGGGCTGTGTGTGTCTATGGCTGATGATTCTTATTAATCACATGCTTTCTCTTTCTCTCGGTGACGTGGCACTGGCACGGTAGGTCACAGAGCTCACGAATCTAAGGTTTAAATTTGACTGAACCCTTGAACGGTCACCCTTGAAGCAATTCCAGCGTCTGAAGGGCGATTGCCCGTTCCTCGTTGGTGGGGACCACCATAATTTTAACCCGGCTTTGATCACGTTGAACTTGGCATGATTTCCGGTTGGCCCGGGCATTCTTTTCAGGGTCCAAAAGGATTCCCAAACCTTCCAAGCCGCTGCAGACCATCTTGCGTATCAGAACAGAGTTCTCGCCGATACCTGCTGTAAATACAATTGCATTTAGCCCCCCCATGGCGGCCGTGTATGCGCCGATGTATTTCTTTATCCGGTATACAAACGCCTTAACGGCGGTTTCGGCCTGCTGATTGCCTTTTTCCCCGTCAGCAAGAATGTCACGCAAATCACTGCTGCCGGTTCCCGCGAGACCTAAGAGCCCGCTTTGTTTATTGAGGAGTTCATTGATTTGCCTGGAGTCGAGGTTTTTATGTTCCATCAGGTAAAAGACGATGGCCGGGTCAAGGTCACCGCAGCGGGTACCCATAATCAATCCTTCCAAAGGTGTGAATCCCATGCTGGTATCGATGCTTTGCCCCTGATCAACGGCTGTCATGCTGCACCCATTACCAAGATGGCAGGAGATGATTTTAAGCTCATCCAAAGGCTGTTGGAGCAATTCGGCCGCTGCCTGACAAACATATTGATGGCTGGTCCCATGG
>CAMYLH010000399.1 GCA_947259065.1 uncultured Desulfobacterales bacterium | reverse complement strand
CTACCTTGAGATCCTTGATATCATAGCTGTAGTAGCCATCCGTTATAATGATGGTGAAGCTTTGTTGACAGGCGCCGCCTTCAGCTTCCGGGAAATAAGGAGGATCTTCCCCCGCCACGCTTCTGCCCCTGTAGTGGGTCAAAAAATTTGAATTGCTAGTATAGTAGTTTCCCACATCATGAAGAGCTTCTCTCAACGGGGTATCTCCTGCGGCATCACCGGCGAACAATTCTTCGAGCAGCAGCGTGGTTTCGTCGTAAAATATGCCTTCTTTCCAAACGCTTACGGGTTTCAGCGGTACAATGATCCTACCGTTTATGCTCAGGATACCAACCCTGACTCCCTTGAGTTTTTTGATTACACCCGCGATGGCACCCTTGGCCACATATTCTTTGCGTCGATGGTAGGTAAACCAGTTGGCAAAGTTTTGCCGCGCCCTTCCATATTCAGTTACCCGTATTTCCCCGGGCGGTGCGGCGACCGATCTTACCTTCCTGATCTGTTCCGTCATACCGCTACCTTCGACTTCCGTGATTGCAAAGTATTTTATCTTCTTCTCATCACCATCCAACACGATGAGGTAGATGTCACTGTTTTCCGCTTGCTTGAAATAGTGAGCGTGTTTAACCTGCACAGTGGCATCGGGCAGGGCTTGTATTTCAAGGGTGACGGAAAAGGACTCTGCGTCAAGGTCAGTGGCACCCGCATTTTTCTTAAGCGGATGGAGCTTCGGGAATTCAGTGTCGGCAGGCGGAAAGTCCTGATTGCCGTAACCGGGCCAGGGGTCATAGGTAATCTCCGGATTGTAGTAGATGACATTAAATTCATGAGACTGGGATTTCCAGAGTTTCCTGCCGGCTGATCCCATGTATCCGAACCCATCCTGGAAAGCATGATCGCCGGCATCGTCAAAAATATAGCAGTACCCCTCCTGCTCATCTTCACCAGGATTGGGAAAGCGCCCTTCGTGGTAATCGGCTGCCAGGACCTCAAATGACATGCTCGCGGAGTCATCCAGTAAAATCATGATATTGGCGGGCGCCGGCTTGATTCCAGTCATCAAGGGTTCCTCGGCTAGATCCATTGCCCCATGAACTGGGTCTCCAAAAAAGAAAACAGCAGTCAAAAGAGTACCTACAAACACAATTATCGAGCCGGTGTAAAATTGTTCCAAGAGCCTGGCAAAAGAAAAATTGTGTCGTTTAAAATATCGCATCTTATGTCTCCTCTAATAGTTGAAGAGACCGGCCGTAATTGGGGTAAATAGATCTCTCACAGAGTTAACGGATTTTGATCTCTGGCGGCTGCAGAAGAAAAAAATCAAATGCTGCCATTGCGCTAATTTTCGATGGCCGCAAATAGAGCCAGCACCACAATCAGTCATCGGCAGCTTGATCCCCTTGCTTGCTAATAGATTTTTGCATAACCTATTTTTAACATGACCAGACCTTTGCTTTTAGATCGGCCGTAAATTGAAAATGTATGTTTGGCGGGTTTACTCATATCCAGTGAACTGCCTGAAGGAATTCCATGGTGAACGCTCAGATACTCGGAATTTTGCGGATCAACCACGGATGTCTGGGGGACGACACCACCCATCTTTTCACTATCCTGCCAGAGTGTGAAGACCGTGCTGTCGTTGATAACTTCCTCATCCAGGCTCATCCAGCGGGGTAGATTGTCCAGGGGGTTTCCGCTGCCTTCCAATAAATCAACAACTTCCATGACGGCTCCTTCGGCATTGTAAAAACAACGCTGGTAGACATATTCATTGGCGGCGATACGGATTTCCGTGTTGGCTGTATTCGAGGCGGCAACGCTGATAATTGTCAGCAATCCCAGAAGCATGACAGATATGATAATCATCAAGGCGCCTTGTTCATTTTTCAAAATAGATGGGGTTCTCATCATGGTCTGTCCTTATCTCTAAATACCAAGGTTGCGGCAAATAACCCGGGTGGCATAAGTACGGCTTATGAATTTGTATTTTCCGGCCGTTTCTCGAACTGTAATTGAAATTTCAATTGTATGGATATCTTCAAGAATACTTGTTTCTTTATTATCCCTGTTAAAATATTCAAATGTCAGATTGCGGACATGGTCGACCAGAGATCTGTTAGATCTGGAGTTGCCATCTTTTTGTCTTATCAGCTGATGGTTGCCATTCAACAGATATGAAATGTCCTCATTTTGACCTTTCTCGATTTCGCCGCTGCCATTTGTGTCGTGCTGAAAGCGGATTTTATGGGCAGATGCTTCTAAGATTCCAATTTGGTTTATTTTAAGCGGATTTAAACCAGCCATGCGTAGATCACGCGTCAAAATGTTCATGCCGACCCGTGTCACCTGCTGAACCCCTGCGGTAACGTTCTGGGTAGTATAGGCTCGATTCAGGGAAATCAGCAGGCTGACCATTGCCGCCATTACCATCATCATGATGGCAAGGGCCAATACCAGTTCTGTTACGGTAAAGCCGTCGGAACCGGAAGCAATGACCGATATTTTTTTTTCCAACCGGATGTTTTGGTAAAAACGGCGCATCATGCTCCGTTTCCGCGGGTGAGTGTCCTTAGAACCACTTGACGGTTTTGCCCCAGTCTATTCCAACTGACTGTCACTTCGATGATTTTGACGGTCTCGGAAAAAGAAGCACTGATCTCACACACGCGTTTAAAGATTCCGTTCAGTCGTTCGGGTTCAAAATCTTCTGCGCACTGAGTTTCCATTTGTTGAATGGGTAATGTTTTTAGATATTCCATTTTCTCTCGTGCCCGCATGGTCGCAATTGTAATGATGTTGCCCGCAGTATTATTGCGGGTCGTCGATAATACCATACTGCCAACTGCAACAAAGCCAATTGCAAAAATGGCCATGGCGATGAGAACTTCAATCATCGTCCGGCCCCTGCTGTCTTTTAATAGTAAATGCCTTTTTCGGTATTTTGCCATATCCATGCCTTGCTTTTATTCAGTTCGTATACGACCGGTACTACTGACAATGATTTTTTTTACCATTCCGATCGAGTTTACTAAATAAACCGTACCTGAAGCGGAAGTACCCCGGCCTTTAAACCTGGTTTTTTTGCTGCCATTACCTGTATTGGCAAAGGTCGTTGCCGAGAGATCAATTCTAACTCCTTTGGGAAGCGATCTCTTTCTAAAAATTTCCTCGCCGGCATCATGCATCCCTATGGTTGCCCCGGTATCTCTGAATATTGCATAACTTTTTCTAGTAAAATTGATCGCGACCGGTCCGTTCTCCTGGATGGCCTTCAATTTTGCCAATTCCAGGCTTCCCCTGAGATTATTGACGGCGCCATTTAACTTTGCCTGATTGAGCCAATTTATCATATCAGGGACTGCAAGGGCCGAGATACATGCCATTAAGGAGATGACCACCAGAGCTTCGATTAGTGTAAATCCCTTGACATTGGACACCGTAACGTACCCCCTTTTGTTGCCGCTTGAATCTCTAATACGTGCAAAAAGCAATAAAAATCCAGGTTGCCGGTTTCCCGGGCTACCCGGATTTTCAGTCAATAAAATTTAAATTATTAATTGTTAGCAATAAGTATACCAATGACCAAAAATTTAGTATAAGTCAATATATATAGATAGTTATTTACAAGCCAATCATAAGTCTAGTCGGAAATATTATAAAAAATGAGTTATT
>CAMYLH010000398.1 GCA_947259065.1 uncultured Desulfobacterales bacterium | reverse complement strand
ACTGATTTTGAGCGCGTGAAAGATGTTCTGTTCGGTCAATAAAATGGTTGTTTTCTCTTCCTGATTGATCCGGACGAGCACACTAAGAATGTCCTTAACAACCAGAGGCGCCAATCCCAGGGACGGCTCATCGAGCAGAAGCATTTTGGGGCTGCACATCAGGCCGCGTCCGACGGCCAGCATCTGGCGTTCTCCGCCGCTGAGGGTTTCTTCCTGCTGTTTTTTGCGTTCAGCTAAAATCGGAAACAAATCAAAAACAAAATCCATCTGTCGCTTTGTATTTCGACGTGCCAATTTAGGGTAAGCGCCCATTAATAGGTTCTCTTCGACACTCATTTGACCAAAGAGCCAGCCTTCCTCCGGAACCAGCGCCAATCCCAGGGAAGCGATTTTATGGGCCGCAAGGCCGTGAATGGGGCGGTTTTTAAAAGAGATTGAGCCTTGACCCGGAACCAGCATACCGGCGACGGCTTGAAGCAGGGTCGATTTTCCCGCGCCGTTCGGACCCAGGATGCACACAAACTCCTCTTCCTGAATCTCCAGCGATAGGTCGTAAAGTGCCTGGAGGCCGTCGTAAAAAACATTCAAGTTTTCGATATTCAACATATCTCGCCTACTATTCCTGAAACTTGTATTCTTCGCCCAGATAGGCCTCTATCACTTTTTCATTGTTGGCGATATCAGCCGGACATCCGTCGGCGATGAGCGCGCCCTGGTGCAGGCAAAAAATGTGATGGGCGGTCTCCATGATGGCACTCATCACATGTTCAACCCACAAGATGGTGACCTCGAACTCCGAATGAATCCGGGCCAGAATCGCCATCATCTCTTTGGTCTCGGAAGGATTCAATCCGGCAATGGTTTCATCGAGCAGCAATAATTTAGGATTGACCGCCAATGCGCGAGACAATTCCAAAAGACGTCGTTCCTGAAAGGTCAGGGTTTTGGCCAAACGATCGCGTTTGTCCCACAAGCCGGCCAGATCAAGCAGCCCCCTGAAATCCGCCTGTCCCGGTTTGGCGCAAACCTGGAGATTTTCAAAAACGCTCATATTCATGAAAGGTCGCGGAATCTGGTAAGTCCGACCAATACCGGCGCGGCAGATTTGATGGGGGCGCAGGCCGGATATGGTCTGTCCCTGGAAGACAATGTTGCCTTTGGTGGGGTTATAAACGCCGGTAATGCAATTGATGAGGGTCGTTTTTCCGGCGCCGTTCGGTCCAATCAGGGCCACAATTTGATGTTCAGTAATATCGAGACTGATATTGCTAAAGACAACCAGACCTCCGAAAGCCATCGAGAGGTTTCTAGCCTGAAGCAGCGATCCCGGTTGTTGATTGTTAGTCGTCATGTACTCTCACCGAAAAAAATTAAAGGATGTAATATATCAGATGCAATTACATTATGCCCATGCAACTTGTCAACAAAAAAATGAAATCAACCAAATAAAATTTGCATGTTTAAACATTTATTAATATAAATACCCGTAATTTAATAAAATTATTTTATTACTAATTTTCTAAAGTGCATTGCTTCGGTAGGCGAAATAAAAAATTAAATTCACAAACAAAAGACTTGACAAAGATTATTTGTATGTAATATATCAGATTTGCGATGCACGAGATAGCTACGACCACACCATATTTAAAAAATAACACCATGGAGAGGATTTTTAATGCCAAAGTTTGCGACCATTAAGCAACCGGAATCCCTGGCCAAGATGGCATATGAAGCCATTCGCAAGTCTATCCTTTCCGACCAATGGAAATTAGGTGAACTTTACAATGAAAAAGCAATTGCGGCTGACCTTGGTATTTCCCGGACACCGGTCAGAGAAGCACTTTTAGAACTTGCTTCCCAGGATCTCATCATATTTCTGCCCCGCCGGGGATTGATGGTCAACCGTTTCACCCGGCGTGATGTGGATGAAATATTTGAGTTGAGAATAGCCATCGAGCTGGCGGCCGTAGAAAAAATCGCCAAGACCTCACCCCCGTTTGACCTCTTTGAAATCGAAGAATCCCTGCTCAGGCAACGCAAAGCGGTAAAACAAAAGGATTATCTCGCATTTATGGAGGCGGATAGGCTGTTTCACACCAGTTTCAGTGAACTGACGAACAATCGCCGCCTAATCGCTATTCTGGATAATATCCGGGATATGATCCACGTGATGGGAGCAAAGGCCCTGGCACTGGAAGGCCGTGCATTAGAGGTGATCAAAGAGCATCAGATTATTTTTGAAGCCGTGAAAAAAGGCAACATCGCAGAAGCCCGCCGGACCATGGCTTATCATCTGGATCAAAGCAAGGAAGCTGTTGTAGAGTCGGAACTCTAGCATAGATAAGCTGGGATTGAATAGTTTACCGCAAAAGCACAGAAATGATTTTTGAGGGCATAAACCCGGATAAACTTAAAATAACAAATGACAAGCACCAAACTACAAATAAATTCCAAAATACAATATTCAAATCTCAAACAGGATCAAACGCCAATTGTTTGGAATGTTGAATTTTGATCATTGTGATTTGCCCTTCGACCTGGCTCAGGGTGGTGGTGAGTCCTTCGACCTTGCTCAGGACCGTGAGCCTGTCGAACGGCTTGTCGAACCATTTGGTATTTGTGTTTTGGTATTTGAAATTTTTCAATTGGCGAAACCCTGCGTTCCTTACAAAATGTTGCCAGATAAAACCCAATAAGCGCCCATGTCAGCGCTATCCTCATCTGTAAGAAAAAATCTGACAAGAAAATCAGAAATAATCCAATTGACAATCTGCTTGCTGCTCGGTAGACTGTTCCCGCGTTATTGGGTAAATAGCTCTTTCTCTCCATAGCATTTTTCTTATTATCTTGATCATGAAGGGGGGGGATCATGAAAATCAGATTAAAAATCTTACCTTGGTTTATCCTGCTGTTTTTAAACCTCACACCTTTAATTACGCCTGTAAGCAGCCTAGCCGCTGAACCACTGGTTATCGGCGTTCCGCATTCAGAGGCATACTCCTATGCTGCCATGATGAAAAATTCATTTGAAATGGCGCTGGAAGTTATCAACAAGGATGGCGGAATCAAGGGTCGGCCGTTAAAACTGGTGTATGCCAACGACGAGGGTAAACCCAAACCCGGAGAAAAAGCCGTTATCGACCTGGTCGAAAAAAACAGAGCCCTTATGCTGGTGGGCGCCTATCAAAGTAGCAACACCATATTCATGGCCAGAATTGCCGATAAGCTGGACCGGCCCTTTCTGGTGTGCACGGCTGCCGATGACCGTATCACGCAACGGAAATGGAAAAACGTCTACCGGCTGAATCCTCCTGCTCAAGGTTATACAGAGGGGCTGGAAAGTTTTTTTCTGAATAAAATCAAACCCAAATCCATGGCCATTGTATACGAAAACAGTCCTTACGGCACCGGCGGTGCCATGCGGATGATGTGGTTTTGCCGGGGCAATAACATTGATTTGCGCGCCATCGAGCCCTATCACAAGGAAAGACTCAGCGCGGACTATTTTAACCGGATTGTTGCTCGCTTAAAAAAAGATCCTCCCGATGTGATCTACATGGTTTCTTACCTTAAAGATGCAGCTTTGCTGGTAAAAAATATACGGGATGCAAAAATCGATTCCTTGCTGGTTGGGGGTGCCGGAGGTTTTACCAGCCAAAAATTTATCACCCAAGC
>CAMYLH010000397.1 GCA_947259065.1 uncultured Desulfobacterales bacterium | reverse complement strand
CGCCCAAGACCTCAAAATCGAAAAGGGTATCTTTTTCATCAAAAGAAGAGATTTTTTGGTATGACCAATATACGGCAGTTGGAATAAGCCTGGGGTTCACTTTCGGTATCCGGATTTGACGCGTTTCCACCCTGGCTGAAGAGATGGTACACCAGATCTCAACGTTTTTTAAATGACCGCAAAAGTTTGTCAGAATTGGCTTTAAAAATTGATGAAATTGGGGACTTTCCCTGGGGATATCGGGATCAAAGGGAATTCTGGCAAACTCGAACATCTTAAATTTGTGATCCGAGATGCGAAGAATCTGGATCATTTTCACATCATCGTGTCCCAGATCTACCCCCACCGAAATTACTTTTCTAAATTTCACCGGAATGTTCAAAAGGTTTTTTAGTCGATGACCGAATGCTTCCTGAGATTCGGCATTGGCGGGTCTGTACTCCGATTTATCGTCGTCGCGTATTAAATCAAGTAGTCGTTCTGTTGATGATATTTCATCATATTTTGCCAAATTCTATCTCCGTACAGCTCAGACGACACTAGAATAGTAATGAGGTAATCAAATACCAAAAATATATGAAAATGACCATCCATAATTGTCTGATATTAACCTGCTATATTAATTTACATAAACTGCTTGAAATGTCAAGAAATAACGCTTGCAGCCATCGAATCGATGCCGTGTGTACCGGGGAATATATGTCAGACCGGGCAGTTTGCAGAATAAGCTCAAAGATCAGACCTGGTTCATCTTATAAAAAACGGCATCAGCAGAGTTATATAGAGCATTGTGGCTTAATGCCTGAACGATTACGTCAAATTTAAAAATAGCTATCGGTGGCACGTCATTCTTAACGGTTGTCAAACAGGATAAAAACCGCTAAGATCTTCATAAACCCCATAGGACCATACTTCCTGATATCAGCTTTGGAAAGCAGACCTCCGTCATTTTATGACGAAATTTTTAGCTGACCGGTTAAATAGGCATAAACTTAGGGGCTTCGCCCCGATTGGAATGATGGGTTTAAAGAAAACGGAATTCAAAGCGCATATTTTTGCATTGATTTTCTTGTTCTGATGAAGTGTTAGGTGTGGCAAAAATAGAAATCTGTGACCTGCGGCGCAATCGCCACGTCGCGGCGGGTGCGAAAACGTGTGAGAAATACCTGACAGCCTAAGGGCAAGATCAACGAAAGAAAAGTAACCCTGAACGGTGAACTCCCTGGCCCAGACCTGACTTTACATTGCTCAATTATTGAGATTCATATTTGGGAACCTGACATAGGCCGTAATATGATCTTATTAGTCGCACTCTCCAAGGCGTAGGCTACGAGCCGGAGGCCAGGGCGGGCTGAACCTGTGAACGTTTACGAGAGGAAAAATCCCATGAAATTGGTTTATATTTTTTTTGGCTGCATTCTTCTGATGACCACGTCAGTGTACGCCGGGCAAGCAGATGTTGTTGAGGTAGATGTGACCCGGACCGCTGATGGCACCTATAAATTCGACGTGACGGTACGCCACGCAGATAAAGGATGGAAGCACTTTGCGGATAAATGGGATATCATCGCCCCTGACGGAAAAGTTCTGGGTACCCGCATCCTCGCCCATCCTCATGATAATGAGCAACCTTTCACTCGCAGCCTTGCCGGGGTAAAAATTCCCGAAAATCTCAAGGAAGTAACCGTGCGTGCTCACGACATGGTGCACGGGTATGGCGGTAAAACGATGACGGTAGCATTGCCTCGATAGTTATCACAATGTTCATCAGATTAGCCTAACCCGGATAAACCGGAAATAACAAATTACAAGCACTAAATTACAAATAAATTCCAAATTACAATATCCAAATCTCAAATAAGATCAACCGCCAATTGTTTGGAATTTTGAATTTTGGTCATTGTGATTTATTTGTGATTTGTAATTTAAGATCTGTGATTTTGTTTCTTCAGCAAAGACGATGAATATTAGCTCCCACAAATCCCATAAAAATCTCAGGATAGGAACGAAAGGATATCATTCATGATATTTTTATATTCTGCTCCGCTTATCTTCTTAGCGATTACATAAACTGAAAATCATCCATAAAATAAAATTATTAGATCAATCTGTTCCTGTCAATACTGATTGAGTAAATATTAATGGAAAACCAGGAAGTTAGGAATAAAGTGGGGTTGTTTAGAAAAGAGAGAATTCAAAAAAAATTTTGGACGGGCTTTCTATAACTCAGTGAAAGTGACAATGGGACTTAACTTGGTAGCGCGAGATGAGTGGGTTAATTACATCTTGATAAGTTGGATTCCACTATTTTTGGACCAACTATGAAATGCAGAAAATATAGCCGTTATTTTCTCCATTTTTCTTTGGGAGCTTTCCCTATAAATCCCTTATGGATTACACTTTTTAGAATATTCGGTCGTCCTTTTAAAACGTATCTACAACGTATTTTATCCAGCTCTGCATCTAAAGAATCATCATCATGAACAGTATACGCAATAATTTGATGAGCACTATAGCCTATGTTTCGGAGATGATCAGCCACTTTAAACCCCGGATATTGCATACTAATTGGGGTATCTAATAATTTTTGCGAGGAACCTGGTGCTGGAATTTCCATGTCAACTACAGCAAGTTTGTACTTAGGTTTTTTGGATAACTGTAAAGCATCAGCTAAATTAGTGGCGATATCAACTTTCAGCCCATTTTTTTATACATGTCGAAGGAGGTGTATGATGGCAGAACAATTGGAAGTTAACGTTAATCTAACAAATCAAAAGGTTCAATTTACTGGGGTATCAAGATCTAATCCTTCGATAACTTTCGACTACGACCCTCCACTGGGGGATGGGCAGGGTTATACAGGCCTTGAGATGCTGCTCATGAGCCTAGCAGCGTGCAGTGGTACATCAATTGTAGCTTTACTCAGGAATATGAATAAGAGCATATCCGAATTTAAAGTTAATGGAAAAGGTATAAGACGAACCGAACATCCGACATCATTTCAAAAGATTTTTCTAGAATACACCCTAAATTCAAAGGATGTGGAGAATAAACATATTCAAGAAGCAATCCAATTATCTGAGGAAAAATTCTGTCCTGTTTGGGCGATGGTGAAGAACAATGTAGAGGTTGTAACCGAATATAAAATTATCGCTTCGTAGGATAATGATGAGCCTGAAATCTCCTCTGCAGGATTGTGCTTTTGAGAATAGAGATTCTCTCCAGCGAAAGCCAACTATCTGACGTCCTATTTTTTTTTAGATACTGTAAACGTACCTTGATTATCAACCACAGGAAAATTTTTACGATCAAAAGAATATGTTTTTCGATATCTTCGCGATTGCATAACGATCACTGTAGATGACAGATAAAATCTGGCAGAGACATTCCAATCCATGGAGCGTATTGACACTTTTCACTTGCCTACCTCTGATTTCAGCAGCGATTTGGAGCAGGGAATAGCTCGAATGGTGGTCCTTGATTTTAATTGGATTAGCATTTTTCTGGGCATGGTATAATCCTATAAAAAAGTGGAAGACGGATACGCCCCGACGGGCTGGTAGCAGTCCCTCGATTAATAAACTCACAAAAAAGGAGGAAAAATGAGCGACACTGAAGTGTTGGACAAAACGTTTCATTTTATTTTGAAACGGATGGTGGACACGGGTCAGGCACC
>CAMYLH010000396.1 GCA_947259065.1 uncultured Desulfobacterales bacterium | reverse complement strand
AATTTAGGTAATCTTCGTAAAAAAGGTCCATGGTCTGAGGAAGAAAATGGATGGATCAGAAATTACGGGCAAATTGTTCACAAAGATAGTTCGCGGTTTACCTTCGGGTTTTAGTGGAAGTAAAAACAGCGGGCCAAACGCGCAGCGTTTGGCCCGGCAGCTTTAATTAGCGATCATTTTTTATTATTAAGCAAACCACCAACGTTCTGCCGCCTTAGCCCCATCGGGGTTCCAGTTGCCGGCCACGTTGACGTATCGGCACTTATCGCTGGCAGCAATCACCCAGTCTTCGAACATGTGAACGATCGTGCCGCCCTCGTCTCGACAGATTTTCTGGGTTTCAAAATACATCTCGGCCCGTTTATTCTCATCGAGCTCCGCACGGGCTTCTTTGAGCAGTTTATCGAAGCGTTCATGCTTGAAGTGGCTATCGTTCCATTTGGCATCACCCGAATAGGCCGTGGAGAACATCCAATCTACGGTGGTGCGCCCGTTCCAGTAGCACATGACCCAGGGTTCCTTCAACCAGACGACTTCCCAGTAACCGTCCGCCGGTTTTTTGACGACATCGATAGTAATGCCGGCCTTGGCAGCATGTTCTTTAAAAAGTATGGCCTGGTCGAGGAAGCCACCCAAATCGGTCGCAAACAGTTTAAACGTGTGTCCTTCCAGGCCGGCTTTTTTCAAGTGGTATTTGGCCTTTTCGGGGTCATATTCTCGTTGGAGCAAATCCTTGGCATAGTATTTTTGGATGGGCGCAATGGGATGGTCGTTTCCGGGAGAACCATACCCGCGAAGAATTGTCTTTACCATATGCTCACGGTCGACGGCGTACTTGAGGGCCAGGCGCACGTCATTGTTATCGTACGGAGCCACATCGGTCATCATCGGCATGGTGTCATGAAATGTCCCGGGAACCCGCAAGACCTCAATGCCCGGCATCCTTAAAATTACCGTCATATCTTCCCGGGGATCCATCCAAAATGCAGTGCCGGCATACCCACCCCAGGCATACTCACCGGGGGTTCCCAATACTCTGGCCTTAGCCGGATCTATCATCACCGAAAAACCAAGACCAAACCCGATTCCTTCATAAGTGGTTTCGTTAAAGGTCGGCTGACCCATATCGGCCAGGTCACCCGGCAGATGATTGATTGTCATGTACGCAATAGTTTTGCGTCCCAGAAGACGCATACCGTCCAACTCTCCCTTGCGGCGCAACATTTCGGTAAATCTGAAATAATCCGCCAAAGTCGAAACCAATCCGCTGCCGCCGGAAAACGTTTCCACCGAACCGATCATGGGGCTTTGCTGCGGGTTTTCGCGCAATGCCAGATCGTTTTTTTCGTTTTTCATGTAAAGCGCTGCAAAACGATCCGCCTTGTCCGGCGGAACCGCAAAGCCGGTGTCCGCCATACCCAGCGGATTCAGGATCTTTTCTTGGAGGAAAACGTCTAAAGATTGTCCGGATACCACCTCCACCACCCGGCCGATAACATCGGTGGATACGCCGTAATTCCAGCGATGCCCGGGCTGGAATCCCAAGGGTATTTGTGCCAAGCGTTCGACGACTTTCTCAAGAGGACCATCATGAGTGTCAAAATCGGTATGATGCTTTTGATAAAGTTCGGGAATCAGTCCTTCATTGCCAAATCCATACGTTAGACCTGATGTATGGGTTAAAAGATGATGGAGTGTCATCGGCGTTTGCAACGGCTCGCAAACCATATCGTCAGGGTCACCGGAAACATAGACTCTGGTATTTTTAAAATTTGGAATAAATTCCGACACCGGATCGTCAAGCTGAAACAATCCCTTTTCATATAGCATCAACAAGGCAACCGAGGTTATCGGTTTGGTCATGGAATAAAAGCGCAAAATGGTATCTGCCGTCATTGTCTTGGAAGCTTCTAAATCGCGAAAGCCTTCCGACTCGCAGAATACGACCTTGCCGTGACGCGCAACCAGTATCGTTGCTCCTGGGAGTTTGCCTGTTTCCAGATAGCTCTGCAGCCATGGTTTTATGCGCCCAAGACGCTTTGAACTCAGTCCAACTTCTTCCGGTTTAGCGAATACCTCCATACAAAAATCTCCTAGATCCAGGAATCTATCCACTCTTTAAGCGCCTTGCCAACTCCTGGATATGAGCGGGACCCACCTCACAGCAGCCGCCGACAATGGTAGCACCGTGTTTGACCCAGCCGTCCACAAGGTCCGCATATATCTCTGGTCCCAGATTCGGGCGTTTTTCCAAAATATCCACGGTAGCCCCCTTCTTCATAAAATCTTTCGTGATTTTCACAAATCCGTTGGCGTACCCGCCAACGGAAACGCCTTGATTTGCCAACAATGGTATCGCTTGATTCACCGCCTCAGGTACCGAGCAATTGACCAACAGTGCTTCTATCTTAAATTCTGCGATCATCGGCAATATCTGTGTGACTGACTCCCCTGAGCGAAGCTTCGAGCCATCCTCGTCATCCACGGTAACGGATAGCCAAATCGGCTTTGTCACCACCCTTGCACCCATCACTGCCCCACGGGCCTGCGCCACCGATGACATGGTTTCACATAGAATCAAATCTACATAAGGTTCGTGTAGTTTTGCAATCTCAGCATAAAGCTCTGCGGCTTCCTCTGCCGGGGGTGCAAGATCGGGACGATAGGACCAACCTGATGGTCCCATAGAACCGGCCACCAGGCCGAATCCATGTTTATCCCGGGCTGAGACCGCAATCTTGCAAGCCAGTTGGTGCAGATTATTGAAATGATTCTCTATCCCAAAAGGCCGCAGTCGATCACGATGAATCGCATAGCTGTTTGTGGTGGCAATATCCGCACCAGCCGCAAAATAATCGCGATGCACCGCTCGAACCAACTCGGGAGAATCCATTAAGATCTGGGTGGACCAAAGTCCGGTCGGCGGGGTCGATGAACGAGTCAGAAGTTCCTGACCCATTCCTCCATCTAAAAGCGTGATACGCATAATGTCAACCTCATTTATAATCTATATACAATGTGGTTTTGCCGCTGTTGAGCGAATTGAGAAAAAGATGGGGGCGTTTGTGCAGAACGTGGATAGCTTTTTGACAAAATCATCAACGGCAGCCTTCGGCCCAGATGCAACAAATCGAGTCGCCCCTTTTTGGAAATATTCACTGAACCGTTGTGCCAGAGTCGTTGCCCATTATCGTTCGCCACAACCCACGTAGCTAATACGCACCTACCCAAAGCCTGCCGCTGAACCAGAAATGATGGATGTCTGACCAGTGCATGCGTCTGACCTTCTCTAGCAGTCCTCCTCAACCGTTGTATTCGACCCAATCGTCAGATTTAACTGACCGTTTGCTCTACCACGCCTTTCAAATTGTTCAACAACGACGTCGAAGGGATAACCACGACTTCACGATCGCTTATTCTGGTCACGTACCGCGGTTTGTCCTGGTGTGCGATGTAGGCTTTCCTTAGTTGGAGGCTTCCCGACGAAGATGTAAACCGAATCTTCAGCTGGCACAACTTCGAGCGGATCCTTGGTCTCGTCTGCCAGTTTTTCAAGTGAGGGACGCACGGATTCTAGCTGCTTGGCAGCCGGGGCTGATGAATCAAGTGAGGGGTAATCGTACTTGCCGCCAAAAAACTTTCCCAAGATACCCATAGCTCCTCCTTTAGAGTTACGGCGAGCCATTGAAATCGGGGACAACGAACATAAGCAGTCGCGGTTGCTCTGGGGATGACATGGCTTCGCCTAGTTTTTCCCCCCGGACCGAAATGCTATATTCATCGCTACCATCTATACGAATCCCTGTCAACCCTAGTTCACTGTTTTGGCTAAAGAGACGTTGTTTTCCTGGATATGGGCTGTAAACCGGGTGCAGCCTTTCTTAACTCGCTTCATGGCTTCCTTAACCAACAGCGCCCCCGCCATAGAGACCCGATGCCCTTGGCGCACGGCCAATGTGAAGGCGATCAGGCGCGCGAAAATTTTTGCATTAAAAATGCAAAAGGCAGGGCTGAATAGCTCTGCCTTTCTATATTCACTAAATGGGTTGTAGCCTAATCACCACGAGTTTGAGAAGTGGCGCCTCCTCCTGAAGTGCCGGTTGAACCTTGTCCTTTACTTCCACGATTTTTGTCGCCTCCAGCATAAGCTATAGATGAGGAAATAATCATAATGGCAGTGATGAGGACCAAAACTTTTTTCATAATATGCTCTCCTTCGATTTTAGATCACTAGTATTGTTAAAAAAGGATTAATGCGAAACATAATTTTGTTTTCATCTGAAAAATCTTCCTTAAATGATTTTGATAAATAATATTTTCGGTGCCTATGATTAAAAGTTCTTTTAACGATCATTTTCACCTGGTTTGAAATACCATAATACAGCTTATATATGGATAACGGAATGCAGCAACTGGGAGAAGAAGAAAGAGACACGCCGGCACTTGTAGTCAGCAGCGACATATCATACCGCGATATGGCCGAAATGACCGGTACCAGCGAACGAAATGTAAAAGTCAGGGTTCACCGGGCCAAGGTTAAACTGAGAAAATCTCCGGCACAGGAGAACAGCCGACGTTGGCTGATTTCTGGAATGGTTCGGAACTTTCGATCACTAGTGGGGCGCAGTCCGGAGAGAGCCAGACAGTATCAGATTTCGTGCAAAGCACAGGCACTATTACCGTTGATTCAGCCTTCGGCGGTACCATCGGCGGTGGTGTTAATTATACCCTGACAATTTCATTTTCTACATTACAACTTGACATCGAGCTAGT
>CAMYLH010000395.1 GCA_947259065.1 uncultured Desulfobacterales bacterium | reverse complement strand
GCGATACCTCTGGTATCCCCTGGCCATCCTGCTGCCGCTCTTTATACTTTGTCTGGCGCTGATCGGGTATTATTATTCAGCCATAGAATTGCGCAACATAGTCAGCTATACCCTAGCGCTGTTATCGGGCTTGATTATCTTCAACGATCTGGTGCTGCGAATGCTGATGCTGGCCCGTCGTAGGATTGCCATAAAAAAAGCCATCGCAAAACAGGAGTTACATCTTAAATCGGCCTCAGGCACGGAAGCTGGCGCAGATGCCGCTGGCGGTGCGCGGCCATTGATGATGGAAACCATCGTCGAAATGAGTGAGATTGACGAACAAACCCGTACGCTTTTGAAACTGGTTCTGTTCATCCTGGCGCTGGCAGGCATCTGGCCCATCTGGGAATCCGTCTTTCCGGCCTTCGGCATCCTGCAGGATATCCAATTTTGGAGTTACAGTGCGGTGGTGGACGGCGTTGCCAAAACGGTTCCCATCACCCTGGCCAACATTGCCATGGCAGTCATTGTGGCCGTGACAACGATCATTGCCGGCCGCAACCTGCCGGGCCTGCTGGAAGTTATTTTGTTGAATCGTTTGCCGATGAATCCCGGGGCGCGATACGCTTACTCAACGGTTAGTCGATACACGATCACAGCGATCGGTATCATTATTGTTTTCAATACGATCGGAATTAAATGGGCCAATTTGCAGTGTGGGTGTCGGCCTCGGTTTCGGGTTGCAGGAAATTGTGGCAAACTTTATCTGCGGCTTGATCGTCCTGTTCGAGCGACCCTTCAGAGTCGGTGATACGGTCACCATCGGCGACGTCAGCGGAACCGTGGCACGCATCCGCATCCGGGCAACGACGATCATTGACTGGGACCGCAAGGAATTGATCGTCCCCAACAAAGAGTTTATCGTCGGCCGCCTGATCAATTGGTCGCTTTCGGATAATCGTATCCGGATTCGGATACCGGTGGGAGTCGCTTACGGCTCCGATACCCAATTGGCCACAGAATTGCTCGTGCAGGCCGCCCGCAAAAATCCGCATGTTCTCTCCGAACCCGCTGCAGATGCCATCTTCAAAGGCTTTGGCGACAACAGTCTGAACTTTGAACTGCGGGTATATATCAACGGAATTGAGAACTGGTGGTCAATGCAGCATGAATTGAACGTTACCATTGATACCGCATTCAAAAAAGCCGGGGTCACGATTGCCTTTCCCCAGCGCGATGTGCATCTGGATGCAACCAACCCATTGGAGGTCCGGGTGGTTTCAGGGCCATCCGGATCCGAGGCCCAAAAGCATTAGTCCAGATCCAACTTCACTTTACACCGATTACATGTTACAACGCCCCGAAAAACTTTATTGCCGCAATTAGGACAGATATAGCGGGCTTCTTCATCTTGAATCCATTTTTCAGTACCGACCTCCCGCCAATATGGAATCGCCCTTAAAATTACCTTTTTGCCAACAGCCATCGGAAAGTTTTCAATATGTTGACAGGGAAATTCATCGCACTCGTGGCATCCGGTGTATCCTTTTTCTTTGGTGCAGTCTCGGATCTTACATTGCCGGCAATGCATAAAAAGTTCATCAGACAAGCAACCACAACATTGAATATCCTCTATTGAAAAATTTTCATTATTAGGAAGATTACCTTTACCCCGAACTTTTCCCTGATAGACATCGACGAGCCGTTCCTTAAATTTTTGATTATGATCACGGTGTGCAATATAAATAGCACAGACTCCGCAATAAAGGCCACAAGGTGAAAGAAAATCTGGATTTACCTTCATTATTCAATTCTCCAATTTTTTGTAAACGCTGCCTTTTCCATGGGACAGCCCGGACAACCTTTTCCGTGGATATCTTTGGTTCTAGTCATCAAGTTGCATTTCACAGGCTCACACCGGGGGGGCTGACTTTCAGCTGACTATGCCAGTTGAATCCGTGAGACGACGTCATAGAAAAATTTATGTGACCACATTGTCAGGTTTTGCGGATTTTTTATAAATGGCTCGACCTCTTTTCTCGCCAGGTTAACATCCAACGCATCAATGGATCTGATCAAAAGCTTTCTGAAATCTTCTGGTGCCAGAGGCTCTTTTTCCTCCCAGTCGCCGCTCTGTCGCATCCGCTGCTCGAGATGAGCAAGATGCAGTTGGGGATGGTTCGCAGCGTACCAGACCAGGTCGTACCAGTCCCGACCTTTGACACGGTTTTTCCACTTCCGACATAAAACGGCATGCATTTTGCCGGCAAACAGGTCCGGCAATACATAGGTTCTCACAGCAAAGGGAATCGGCTGCAACACATAGCGGGTGTGGGTGTCGAATTCCGGCGGCGGGTCCGTGTCGACTTCAAATTTTATTTTGAGAACCTGGCCCCGGTGGACTGCTTGCACTATATCCTCAGTGGCTGCTATGACCAGCAACTGATTAAGCGTGTTTGCCTTTAAAAAAGCCGATTGGACGCGATTGCCGGCGGATTTCTTGCGCTGCTCTACCCTGACATCGAAGCCAAACGCAGCAAGTTCCTTTTGCTGCGCGGCCATATAGGCAGATAAATCGAAATTAGCAATCGGAGAAAGTAGCGAAAAATCCATATCCTCCGAAAATCTATCGAGGCCGTAAAGGATACGAAGGGCGCTGCCGCCATAAAAAGCGGCCTGGCCTTATCGAAAAATTTGCTGCGCCACAGCCCCAGCAGCGCAATTTCCTGCAAAATTTCCCGCAGCGCCTGCAAATGATCTGCTAAGCTGCGACAATCGTAGCGCTCCAGCATCCTGGCAACCGCCTCATTCATCACAATTGCCTCCATCGCGCAACCTGATGCGGTGAATAAGATCTGCCAACAACCTGATTTTCCGCGATCGATACCGACAAGCAATTTCTTCAAAATGCAATGGATTCAATTCCTTTAATGCTAAGGCATCAATGCGCAGATCATCGTAAAGATACTCAAGCATCTGCTCCAGGGTCTTAATCCCTGTCCCGCGAACAGAGCGAATCTTGTCGGCGAGGGCCTTTTCGGCGATTGCAATCAAAAACGCTGATCCTTTGCCCGACTCCACTCGTGTCATACCAAAGCGGAAGGCCCGGGCGGGTATTTCGCGGTATGTAAAAAGGCCGACAGGTGTTTCAAATCGCCTGGAACGACCGGTGGTAACAGAAGTCACCGTTTCAACGCGTTCCGGAATAAATCCATAGTACTGAAGTGCGTAATCCAGGGATATATAAGAAGGACCGTATATCAGGTTGGCGAGAAGTTCCCGCGAGTAGGGTTTCTTGCGGTAGTCTTCACCGAAAATATACAATCCTTTTTTGATTCGGATAATTACGCCCTTGCGCAGGTAATCGGAAATTTTGTCCCGCGGATGCCTGTAATCTTTGAGAACATCCAAAAGGGTCTGATAATCAAACTCCTCTCGTGGGATCTGATGTTGTATGGGATCGATCATTTCGACACCGGTCTTTTTTCAAGGCGGGAACCATGCAAACCTTTTGGCCATGTTTTGGGTCAAAGATATCATTTTCAGCATAGTATGTCGACACATTTTCGACATACTATGCTGAAATATGGTGGAATCTCGGAATGGCCATTTGATTTCAGCCATCGTCATTCGTTTCTCAATACCCTCACGATATCCCGTCCGAATTCTTTTCTTTGCCATCTTTTCATTTCCGGTATCGCGGCCAACTCCGATAATGTCGAGGGTCTTTGCACGGCGATCGTGCTGATAAGCGCTTTGGTGCATATCAAGGTCGGATCGATGGCAAGCTTTTGCCCTTGCTTGTCGCGCCAGCTTCTAAGGGCTTTGACGCGCCCGGCTACCGCAAGGGATACCCTGGGTGACTTTTTTCGGGGATAGACCGGCAGCACGTTTGCCGGAAGTTCCATGGCACCTTTTAGGGCCGCAAGCAGTTCCCGGCCGTACATGCTGATTTGCCTGGGGCTCAGCGCTGCGGTATTTTCCAGTTGCTTTAAATTCAGCGGTTTTTTGCCGGCCAATTCCAACAGCGAACGGTTTCCGAAGATTCTGAATAGCGGTCTGTCTTTTTTTCGAGCAACTTCGCGGCGCAAGCCAAGCAAGGCTTCCAGCACGGCCAAACTGCGGCGATCGAGTTTGCCCGCACCCTTGAAACTCAAGTACAGCGGCTGATTGTTTGCAGAGATTGGGCGGACTTTGCTCAAGTACTCGCATTCTTCATATACCCATCCAAGGCGGTTTTTTTCATCAAGTTCGGCTTTCAAACCCTTTGCCAGTGGCAGCAGATACCCGGCATCCGCAGCGGCGTAGGCGATCATGTCCGGGTGCAGCGGGCGTTTTGACCAATCTTTGCGCTGGAATTTTTTATTGAGGGTGACGTCAAACTTTTTTTTTAGAACCGCCTCCAGGCCGGTTTCCGGAAAGCCCAGGAACCGGCTTGCCAGTTCGGTATCGAATAAATTATGAATCGTAATGCCAAAATCTCGAAATAAGGAGCGGACATCGTAATCCGCGCCGTGAAAGATTTTGCAGATGTCGCTTCTTTTAAAAAACGGCTTAAGGGTCGACAGGTCTTTAATTACGAGAGGATCAATGACCACATTTATATTTTTAGCGGCCATCTGAATCAGGCAGACCTTTTCCTTGAAATGGTACATGGAATCTGCTTCCAGATCGACGCCCACGGTCTTCTCATTTTCTATGATCCCGACAAAATTTTCAAGTTCATTACGGGTATGAATCATTTTATAGACGATATCGGTGGTCTTGTTCATTTTTTTTTCTTGACCCCTGGTCTTGTTTTGCCTAATTTGCATTGTTGAATTCTTAAAATAGTAGTAAAGTTACCTTTTTAACTATCCTTTTATCACGGTGAGCATGCAATGGTAAACATAACATTTCCAGACGGCAACATAAAGGCTTTTGAAAATTCTTTAAACGGTATCGATGCTGCCAAAAGCATCTCGGACGGGTTTGCACGCAACTGTGTGGCCATGGAACTGGATGATAATCTGGTTGATTTGAGTACCGTCATCGACCAGGACGCCAAAATTAGATTTGTTACCTCCAAGGATCCGGATGCCCTTGATATTTTGCGTCACAGCGCGGCCCATGTAATGGCCCAGGCCATCTTGCGGCTCAATAAAGATGCCAAACTGACGATCGGCCCGGCGGTGGAAAATCAGTTTTACTACGATATCGACATGGATCCCATTTCAGAAGACGACTTCCCGAAAATCGAAGCTGAAATGAAAAAGATTATCAAGGAAAAATTGCCGATTCGACGCAGAGTGGTGTCCAAAACGGAGGCCATCGAATTTTATAAAAACGAACCCTACAAGCTTGAAATGATATCGGACCTGGCAGACGAGACCATTTCATTTTATGAGCAGGGCGAATTTACCGATTTGTGCCGCGGACCCCATGTCCCACACACGGGTTTAGTCAAAAATATCAAACTATTAAAAGTTTCCGGGGCCTACTGGCGGGCAGATCAGTCCAAGCCGCAGCTTCAAAGAATATATGGCACCGCATTTTTCGATAAAAAAGAATTGAACGCTTACCTGACATTTCTTAAAGAAGCCAAAAAGAGAAACCACCGTAAAATCGGCCAGGCGCTGGATCTTTTCAGCTTTCACGAAGAAGCGCTCGGGATGCCGTTTTTTCACCCCAAAGGCATGGATCTTTGGAATGCCCTGCTGGATTATTGGCGTCTAGAACATCGTGAAGCCGGTTATGTCGAAACCAAAACGCCGATCATGCTCAACCGTTCGTTATGGGAGAAATCCGGCCACTGGGAAAATTATCGCGAAAACATGTATACCTCGGCAATTGATGATATCGAGTATGCCATCAAGCCGATGAACTGCCCCGGCGGGATGCTGCTATTCAGCACCAGGCCCCACTCCTATCGAGACCTGCCTCTCAGGGTTGCCGAACTCGGGCTTGTCCACCGGCACGAATTGAGCGGGGTACTGTCCGGACTTTTCCGGGTCAGAGCGTTTCATCAGGATGATGCCCACTTATACATGACTTCAGCGCATATCAAGGATGAAATCCTGGGCGTACTTAAACTGTCGGAACGGATGTACCGTACTTTCGGCCTGGGTTTTTATCTGGAGCTGTCCACCCGGCCGAAAAAATCCATCGGGACCGAAGAACAGTGGCAAACCGCAACCAATGGGTTGGCGGCGGCGCTGGAGGCCTATGGCCAGGAATACCAGCTAAACGAAGGCGACGGCGCATTTTACGGCCCCAAGATCGATCTCCATATCCGCGATGCGTTGAACCGCACCTGGCAATGCGGCACGATTCAGCTTGACATGAACTTTCCCGATCGAACATTTCGCCGGCAAGTTCCCTTTATGGCTGTCGCCGTTGCAGGCCATTATCCTGCCGATCAACGATGATCTGGTGCCGTATGCCGACGAGGTGCTGGCAATTCTGAAAAATGCCGGGCTGCGCGTTGAGGTCGACAGCCGGACGGAGAGTTTGAACAAGAAAGTGCGGGAGGCCCAATTGCAATATATTCCAATAATCCTCACCATCGGCGGCAAGGAAAAAGAGGCTGCAACACTTTCGGTGCGAACGCTGGACGGGCATGTCAAATATGGAGTTTCTCACGAAACTTTTCTGAAGACGGTGCATAGTCATATTGGTAATCGAGAGCTTTCACTGGAATTTTGAATTCGTCTCAGTTAAACCAAAAACATAAAGGTTTAACCCCGATGAAATAAGTGCAAAAGAGATTTCATTGGGCGAGCGGGATAAATTTGGATGATTAAGATTTGGAATGGATTCAATCTTATGTTTTTTTATTATTAGAAGGGATTTACAGGATATTGGGGATTCTTTTTTCGCCTGCGGCAAGACGCCCTTCGGCCGAAGGTCGTTCTGTCCTGACGATCCTGTTAATCCTGTCTGCTACTTTTTTTAAATAAGAATCCATTCCTCTTCTTATGGGATAGTTGTGTCCAAAATGCTGAAATATCACAATAACGGTAAATTAAATGGCTAATAATGCAGGCGTCACGACCAGCAACATCAGTTTTTGTGATCTGCAATGCGGACATGCCGATTTTGCCAGAATGAATGCGCTGGATGGCAGTTGCCGGACATTTCAGTCATTGTGGTGCAAAAAGTTGAAAAAGCACGTCACCAAAAACGCACCCTGTGAAGTTTCGTTCGGCAAAAGGCGACCGACCACCGGATTTTAGACCGGTTTGCCGTTCACCGGCAACCAGCTTACGGTATAGGAAAAGTTTAGCCGCTAAGACTCCAAGGCACAAAAGAAAGGAATATGAAGTTTTCAGCCCTGCCGATGGCCGTCGGAGAATTTAAGATTGACTATGGTCCAGTTTATCCGAACTCTGTCATCTGATTTCTGTCATCTGTCATCTGTAATCTGTCATCTGTCTTCCGGCTTCTGGAAAATAAATGCATGCCCAACAAATTAAAGCTTTTTGTACTATACTGGCTTCCGCTTGTCCTTTATTGTCTGTTGATTTATATTCAGTCCGCCAATCCTTCTCCCGAACATATCCCCTCATTTTTATTTGCTGACAAGGTGCTTCATTTTTTTGCTTACGGATTTATGGGAATTCTATTCTACAGGGCCTACCAAACCCTTG
>CAMYLH010000394.1 GCA_947259065.1 uncultured Desulfobacterales bacterium | reverse complement strand
ATGGCAAATGCCGAACTTCTCAGTAGTTTTGTTCTGGCAAAAACGGTTAACCCTGAAGTACCGCTGATTTTTGCAAGCTGGGCCAGAATTTTGGACATGTACTCCGCTAACTGTGCCCATGGTGGTCCCGAGTTTCCACTATTAAGGATGGGAACGACCCAAATGGCGAAATATTACGGTTTGCCGTCGGGTGGCGGCGGCATTTTAGCCGACACAAAATCTATCGATGTGCAGTTGGGTATGGAAAAATTGGGAACCGGTCTTTTGCCGGCCTTAGCCGAAACCAATATGATTTCAGGGATGGGCCTTTTTGCGGATGAAATTGCCATCAGCCTTGAAACCTTGGTCATCGACCATGAGATCACTAGATGGATCAAACGGGTCCTGCAGGGCATAACGGTCAATGAGTACACCACCGATTTGTCCATTTTCAAGGAAGTGGGGCCCGGTGGGGATTTCGTATCAGCCCGCCATACCATGGCCAATTTTAAAAAGGAAATGTTTCAACCCAATTGCATGGACCGGGGGTTTCTGAAGTTGGGTAAAGACCAGGAAGCAAAGTCCATGCGCAAAAGAGCCCGCAAGTTTTACACAAAAGCCATGACAGGCTACACACCACCGGACTTGCCGGAGGGTATCGAAGCGAAGTTGGACGAGATTATTAACCAATAATTAAAATTGATAGAATTTCTTCAATATTAATTCTTTACGGTGGCATTGACAATTCAGGCCGATTTGAGCATCGCTCACCACTTTGCCCGTGGCAGGATGTTTTTAAAGGTATGTTTCAATCCATCCGTTAACTTGGTTCCGTCTAATAAGATGTTTCTCTATGAACTGCCGAGTAGATAAATCAGCCCACCACACTGAAGCTGCTGTCTCTATTTATCTTTCGATTGCGGTGGAACGCCCCCGTGTCGATGGTTAAACCCATGTGGGGCAGTTTATATTGCAAGGGCCGGGCGTCATGATCGTAGCCATTTTCTACCTGTCGAATCAACTCAGCCATCATGGCACCGACGACGGGTGCCGTTTTAAACTGGTTCCCGCTGGTGCCGATGACCTGGTAGTATCCTTTCAGATCCGATTTGTCATAAATGGGAATCCAGTCATCGCTGACGTCATATAAATCGACGATGCCCGAAGGCCGGTTGGGAATCGGCAGGTCAGGGATCCGCCGCGCCAGACGGTAGACCTGGGCCTTCCACTGGTCTTCGCTGACCTCACGATTGAAATTATCCGGATCGACCCACTCTTTGGGATCGCAAACCGGATCGACGCTGCCGGTCAGAATCCTATTGCCTGCCTCGGGGCGATAATAGGCGCCGATATCAGCATCATTGGTATGGTAGCCTTTCTCTTCCGGCAGATATCCTTCGGGCGGAGGCACCACATGAACCTCGTGCCGCAAAGCCCGGGTTTTGATTTCGTTAGCGCTGCTCAGTCCGGCCATTTCGGTGATCTTGAAAGAGTGCGGACCGGCCACGTTGACAACGATCGAGGCGTCTATTTGAGCGCCGTCGTCCAAGGTTACGCCCCGCACCCTCTCATCGTCACGGCGGATTTCAATTACACGTGCATCATAGATAAATTCTGCTCCCTGCGCCTTGGCCGCACATTCCACGTTCTGGGTTGCCAATTGCGGATCCCCTACGTAACCGGATTCCGGGGTATAGCAGGCGCCTTCCAACCATCCACCCGGGGCCTGATTGAAATCCGGATCTTCGGGGCGCTTCGGAGGGTAAAACGAGTGAAAGTCGCAAACAGGGATCTTTCGCTGCAACCTAGCCAAGTCCCACTCCTCGTACCGGACCCCCACTTTATCGAAGTTGATCTTGACTTTGGGCCAATCGAGGACCTGGTTTTTAATAAAGACCGATCCTGTATTATGATATTCGGCGGTCCCACGCGGATCCGTCATACCGATATATTTTTTCCAGTTGTGCCAGTACCAGGCACTTTCATAAGCGGTTGCGACCCCGTTATAGGTCGAGTAATAAAACCGAACATTACCGCAGGAATTCGCCGTGGAGCCGGCGCCGGCTGTCGGCTGAAAATCAACATTCAGTGTTTGGTAGTTCATTTTGCTAAGTTCGAGGGCCAGGCAGCATCCGATAATGCCGGAACCGATGATTAAGACGTCACAACTTTTCTTCATTACAAATCCTTTATGATTTGATAAAAAAGTGGGTTAAGGTTAAAAAGATGGTTTCTGAAACTTCTCCTGTATCCGCTACAAACCGGATTCATCCGGTTTTTTATGATTTCGCCGACCTCTTTTGGTGAGTTTAAAAAACAGTTGGGAATCCTCGGCCAGTCGATCAAAGCGATCCAGGTTTTGAACGGCGCGTTGGGACATTTTTTCTGCTATCTCCATGCATATCGCATTGATGAATGTCAGCGGTGCAGCATAAGCATCCACATAGCCGGGTATGCCCAGATGAATATGAAAGGCGACGTCGCCAAGGTTGCTAATGGGCGAAAGATGACTATCGGTAATGGCAATTGATTTGGCACCGGATTTCAGCGCCGCCTGCCCGAGCCGGATCGTCGCCATCGGATAGCGGGGGAAGGCTATCAGAATCACCGTCGAGTCTCGGGTCAAGCGAAGAAGTTTTGTGGAATCTAAAACCCCATCTGAATTCATCACGTCGATTTCTGGAACTACCTTCCCCAGCATTCGCCCGAAGTGCGCAGCCAGGCTGGCAGAAGCCATGCAGCCGATAATCACCACACGATCGGCCTTTAGAATTTTATCTACCGCCTGATTGAAATCTTTTACTTTGATGGATTTGGCGAGTCGATTCAGATTTTCCTGTTCGTGGGTCAAAATACGTTCAAAGGCCGATGCCTCTTTTTTTTCATCGGAGGCGTTCACCGTTTGGTTCCGACGAGACCGAGTAAGTTTAAAGCGGCCTGCCGTGCTCATCTGACTGTGGACAAACTGCTGGGCCTCCCTGGTCATCTGGCTATATCCGTCATAGCCGATAATATTGCAAAATCGTACCACAGTTGCCTGGCTTATTTGAGCCGCCCCGGCCAGTTTATTTATCGATAAGAAGAGAATGGACTCGGGGTTATGAATTAAATATTGGGCCAATAATTGCTGGGCCGGTGTGAATTGGCCCATCTTTTCACGAATCGCGCTAAGGAAAGCCATCTCGGCCGGTAAAACATGTTTAGCAGGATCTTTCACTATAAATACACCTTAAAATCGCGGCGGATCTCTTTTTCGATTTCCGGTTCGATTCTCGGTTCCAAGGGACGGTTAAGGATATCGCGTACCATATCTCGCGCCCGGTCCCTGGCGCTCAAACCACCGTTTTTTAGCCACTGCTCCCGATTGCTTTTGTCGCTCACTCCGTTTCCTTGGAAGTATTCACTACGCAAATGGTCAAAGGTATGGTTTGATATGAGATAATTTCCACCGGGTCCCACCTCGCGGATAGCGTCGAAGCCCAGAGGATCTTCATCGGTGGAAAGTCCCTCTAGAATCTTGCAAGCCTGACCAATGATTTCGTCATCGATGACATATTGCTCGTAAGCGACACAACCCATGGATTCCAACATGCCCGCAGCGTGGTGAATGTAGTTACAACCCCCCATAACGGCCAAACCGGTCGTAAATGCTTTTTCCCAGCCGGCCTGGGCGTCTGGTATTTTCGCGTCGCTAAGGCCCGAGCTGG
>CAMYLH010000393.1 GCA_947259065.1 uncultured Desulfobacterales bacterium | reverse complement strand
CCTCTATACCCAATTAACTCAATAATCTATTAACCAGTTAATATCTTAAAACAAACCTTGAATCGTATTTTACCGAGCCAAAAATCTCAATATCCGTAGTCGCCGCTGGTGATGTCTACCACGATGCCATTTTCCAGTCTCAGGTGATCCATGAAGCGGCCGGGGCCATGATTATAGGTCCATTCTTCGATGATCACCAGCTTTTTTACGCGATACGGTGTTCCGTATCTTCCATCCGGCTGCCTGTACTCATAATTGTCGAAATTGCCGTAGTAGCTCGGGTGATGGCGGAATCCGTAGATCCGTTCCTCCTCCCAAACCTCTACATGGTCCGGTTCACCGCATTCGGCCAGCACCTTGGCCTTGAAGTCGCCTTCCGTTATCAGACGAACGCCGCAGCGCAGGCTTGTCGCCCGGGCATCCGAGAACGAAAAAATTGATAGTATTATCAAAAGGATGAGAGCGCTTCGGCCTGTTTTCATTTGAGAATTTCCTTGTCTGGGGGTTCTATACTCCATTCTAAGCATTGAGACATCACAGGGCAAGAAGACTTTATGATTCAGTTGTTATCCCCGGGGACTTTGCGTCCTACTTAGAAATATGCTAACTTCCGCTGAATGTCTTATATGGGTTGAGCGGTTCAGGGTTCAACGTTCCGGGTTCGGAAAAACCGATGCAACTCCTATCAAAAGGATTGTGTCTTCATCACGCCATACGTCCGGCGGGCTAGCATATGAGCACGGTCAATTCAGGAAAGGTAACCCTGAACCTCTGAACCAGTGAACGCTTAAGGAGATCATCTATGAATACCCAGCCTAAAGTCATTGCCCTCGATCAAATTGCTGAGGTGATCGCTGAAAAATTTAACACCAAAGACGAGATTACGTGTTACGTCGGATCAAATGCCGCCACTCCGACGGCTTGCCTGATGGCGCTGACCGACGCCATCAAATTACGCCGTCCGCGGCTGCCCTTTATTAAAATGGTCCATTTACTGCTGCAGGGACCGGTGCCCTATGTTGCAGAGGGATTGCAGGATCGCGTGATGACCTTCTCCGCTTTTTCCGGCGGTGACGTCCGAATAGCGGCCAATGAAGGCCGTGCCTACTATCTGCCCTGCACCCTGGCCAATCTGGTCAGCTTAATCTCAGAGGGCCGCAAATACGAACCGGACGTTGTCTTTTTTAAGGTTCGTCAAAATGAATATACCGGCGAATACAGCCTGGGTCTTTCCGTTGAGGCACTGCACACAGCGATTGATCATGCCGAAGTGGTCATCGCAGAACTGGATGGCAGCATGCCGTTTACCCAGGGACAAAGCGTGGTGGATGCCCAGTCCATTGATTATCTGATTGAGGACGGTGTCCAACCGGTTTATCATTTTGCGGCACCGGATTTCGAGAATTTATCGCCGGCGGAATGCAGGATCGGCGAATTGATTACAGATCATTTCATCCACGATGGTGTCACCCTGCAGGTGGGTATCGGCAAAATACCGGACGCCGTCATCGGAACCATCAAGGATGCCGGCTACAAGGACCTGGGGGTTCAGACCGAATTATACGGCGATGGCTTAATGTTGCTCGAAAAACAAGGCATTGTTACCAATCGAAAAAAGAAAGCCAATCTGGGATACAGCACCACCAGTCTGATTATGGGTTCGAGAGAACTTTACGATTTTGTGCACATGCGCGCTGGAGTTCAAATGCGACCTTCGGCTTACACCAATTCGGCTGATACCGTCCGAATCAACAGCCCTTTTATTTCGGTGAATACGGCTATTGGGGTCGACATGTTCGGCAATGTCTGGGCTGATTTTATCGATCCCCGGCGATACTACAGCGGGGTGGGCGGCCAGCCGGATTTTATCCGGGCTTTAAACGATCGGGCCTATGGCACCCCGATTATTGCTATAAAAAGTATTACCGATAAAGGCCAATCAAAAATTGCCAGATTGCATCCCCCGGGAATCAACCTTACCGCCAGCGCGTATGACGGTGTTGTTATTGTCACCGAGTACGGCATCGCCGATTTGCGGGAACTGACCTCCGGCGAAAAAGCGATAGCCATTGCCAGCATTGCCCATCCGAAATTTCGTGATGATTTTTTGCGCAGTGTTTATGAAGATCCACTGTTTACCAAACACATTGGAGGTTACCTGGACAAAACTCCTGATGGCGTTTGTATGTATGCGGGCGGGATTCAGTTAGCCGAGACGAGCTGATGGCGCTCGTGTGAAACTACATTTAAAATAACAGTTTTGCCACTAAGCCACTAAGCCACGAAGGGATGATATGTATTTTAAAACATCAAATCAATTATGGGTAAGGAATCAATAAATTTTACTGTAATCTTAGTGCCTTGGTCTTTTTGGCTGAACAAATAACATCAAAGTTTCTTTTTTGATTTGACCGGCCGTTCTTTTGGCTGGCGGCTGGGCTGAACACTGACACCCGAAACCTTTTTTTATCTTCGTGTCTTCGTGTCTTCGTGGCCGAACCTTTACAAATTCGCCAGGTAATATCTCAGTAAAGGTGGCAAGCGACAACATGCCCCGGTTTTACCTCTTTCAACGGTGGTTCAGTATCCAGGCAGATGTCCATGACCTGCAGGCAACGCGTCTGGAAACGGCAGCCGGGTGGCGGGTCAATGGGCTGTGCGACTTCGCCTTTGATTTTGGGGATGGGTCGTTTATAAGCAGGATCGGGGATCGGTACAGCGGCGATAAGAGCGCGGGCATAGGGGTGATGGGCATCGGTGATGACGTCCCGGGTAACTCCCAGTTCCATGATGCGACCCAGATACATAATCATCAAGCGCTCGGAGATATTAGACAGGATCGAGAGGTCGTGGGAGACATAGATGCACGAAAAGTTCATGCGCTTGGACAAATCTCTGATCAGGTCCAATATCCCGGCCCGAATGGAAACATCCAGCATCGATAAGGGTTCATCGGCGATCACCAGCTTGGGTTCCAGCACCAGGGCCTGGGCAATACCCACCCGCTGTCTTTCCCCGCCGCTCATCTGATGGGGGTAGCGGTTTTTATACTCCTCGGGTGTCAATCCGGCCAAGGCGATCGTTTCGTTGGTTCTTTCTCTGATCTCTGCCTTACTCTTGTCGGTAAGCGCCCGCAACGGCTCTGCCACCGAATCAAATACGGTATATCTGGGGTTGAGCGACTCATAGGGGTCCTGGAAAATGAGCTGGACGTCACGTCGATAGCTTCGGGTTTCTGATTTAGACATCTCGGCGATATTGCGCTCTTTATAAAGGATATCACCGCCCGTCGGTTCCCGCAGTTTGGCGATGGCCAGGCAGGCCGTCGACTTGCCGCAACCGGATTCTCCGGCCACGCCTAAAATTTCGCCGTGCTGCATGGTGAAGCTGACCCCATCGACGGCCTTTATGATTCTTGGCTTTGCGCCACCCACCAATTTACCCAGGAAAGTGGGTTGCAGATAGAAGTACTGTTTTAGGTCGCTGACCTCGAGGATTGCCATGTTTTTTTATCTCCTGCTAATTTTCGAAATTCTTCGACATGATCGGTACGAATGCAATGCACCATGTGACCCGGTTTTATCTCCAGATCCGGCGGCCGGGTCTTTTCGCATTCCGGGATAACGAAGGGGCAGCGAAAAGCGAAGAGGCAGCCGGGTATGTCCTCAATTAAATTCGGCGGCGAGCCGGGAATGGATATGAGCTCC
>CAMYLH010000392.1 GCA_947259065.1 uncultured Desulfobacterales bacterium | reverse complement strand
TTATCCCACTCAATTGAACTTGAGGCAACCGATAAGATTCTGACAAACGACCTGGTTGCTCTGCAAAAGATGCTAGATTATCAAATGCGTAGCAATGAGTCCATATCCTACCTTTTTGTTGTTAAAGAAAATCAGATACTGGCCCACACATTTACTGACGGGGTACCGTTCGAGTTGATCCAGGCAAATAAAGCGGCTCTTAACGATTCTTTCGCCTTAAAAAAGATTAAATCCACCGCAGGAGAATATTTTCTGGATATTGCCTGGCCGATTTTTGCCGGAAAAGCTGGCGTACTTCGCATGGGGCTTTCCGAAACGCCATACAGCCGCCAGGTGACTCAACTGTGGATCCAAATGGGTGCGATCACTTTTGGTATTCTTTTATCCGCCCTGGCCTTGAGCCTTCTTTTTGTTAAGCGGGTTACCCGTCCGCTGTCAATGCTGGCAGGGGCGGCCGAAAAAATTGATGAAGGCCATCTGGAGATGGATGTTGCGTTAAAGGAAGGTGAGGATGAAGTTGGGAAATTGACGTCTTCCTTCAATCACATGCTTGGACGTATTAAGGATCATACGCGGCGACTCGAGGAGAAAAATATAGAACTGGACCGTGCCCACAAACAAACACGTACTTCTTTCGCCATTGCGCAGGAAATAGGTGCGCTGCCGAATCTAAAGGAAGTATGCGTTTATCTGATCAAAAAGCTGCAGGGGATTGTTACCTGCGAAAATATGGCTGTGCTGGTTTTCAGCAGCGGCAGAGATATCTGCTTCATTCAATCGGAAAAAGAATCAAGAACCTTGAGCAATGACGCTGTTTCTCCAACAGTTCAATTTTTGAGAGGTTTAGATGGAATGCAGTTTATCAGTAAAGATCAGATTGACCCGATGCTTGTGCCCGAAACGTTTCAATCCGCCGAACAAATGGTCACTTTTCCCCTGCGTCATGAAAATCAAATTCTGGGAGCGATGTTGATTGCCTGCCCGGGAAACTGCAGTTGTGTCACCAATGAGCTTGATATTATTGATCTGATCCTCAATCAAACCTCCGGCGCCATCCAGCGGTCGGTTTCTCATGAAGAAGAAATTCGTGAACTGAGAACTCATATCGAACACTCATCCGGATACAGTGGGCTGATTGGCAAAGATCCTCGAATGCAGGTAATATATAAGCTGATCGAAGACGTCGCACCCACGGATGCGACGGTTTTGATTCAAGGGGAGAGCGGGACCGGAAAGGAATTGGTGGCCCGCGCCATACACAAACAAAGCCTTCGCGGGAATAAACCCTTTGTGGTGATCAATTGTTCAGCCTATCCTGTCACACTTCTTGAAAGTGAGCTTTTCGGTCACGAAAATGGCGCTTTTACCGGCGCAATTCGCCAAAAAACGGGCCGATTCGAGCAGGCGGATGGCGGTACCGTTTTCTTGGACGAGATCGGCGAAATATCTTCCACAGCCCAGATTAAATTGCTCCGCATTCTTCAAAGCCAAAAATTTGAGCGCCTTGGCGGAGAGCAAACTTTGTCGGGCAACCAACAAAGACCTTTTGAAGGAAGTGAAACGTGCTAATTTCCGTGAGGATCTATTCTATCGTCTCAATGTCATTCCCATTCAAATGCCTCCCTTGAGAAATCGTCTCAATGACATTCCCCTGCTGGCCCGGTATTTTCTGCGGCATTTCGCAGCCGAACAGGAAATCCTTGCGCAACGAATCAGCTCTGAAGCCATGCGACGTCTGCTCGACTATTCTTGGCCCGGCAATGTCCGTGAACTTGAAAACAGCATTGAACATGCGGTTGTATTGGCCAAAGGGAAATATGTCGAGATTTCAGACTTACCCGCGGTCCTTCTGCAGGCAGAGACCGCAAAACCGGCAGGTTCGAATCGGAGCATTGTGGAAAACGAGCGAAAACTTTTGCTGGAAGTTTTGGAAGAATGTGGCTGGAATAAAAAAGCCGCCGCTCATCATCTGGGTATCAGCCGCAGCACGCTATATGATAAAATCAGAAAATATCAGATTACAAAACCAACCGTCCATTAAGGGGCTCGGAAAATGGATAGCAAAGAATTCAAACATTTTCGCAAAAGACTCAGTCGGACCCAGAAGCAGATCGCCGTTCTTCTGGGCACTTCGTTAAAAGCGATCCAAAGCTACGAGCAGGGGTGGCGAACTGTGCCGCCCCATGTGGAGCGGCAGATGTTTTTTCTCATTTCCAGATTGGAGGAGAACCGGAAAAGCAGAAAACCGTGCTGGCAGATTAAAAAATGTCCGATAGAACGGAAGAAAGAATGTCCGGCCTGGGAGTTTAAGGCCGGAAAATTGTGCTGGTTTATTAACGGAACGATTTGTGAAGGTCAGGTTCATAAAAATTGGGAAGAAAAAATGAAGATCTGCCGATCGTGTGAGGTGTTACGTTCCATGCTCTGACTTAAAACTCTACTCACCGGGGCTCAGGAGCAGAGAGTTTTCAACTTGATTCCACCACCAAAGCCACCACAAAAGCTTCGCATACAAATTCTCGAAACCATTGAACCAGCCCACCTCTCATGTCCACCAATCCAAATATGTGTACGGAATTCGTACACATATAACCACCTATTATCACAATGTTTATTAATGTTGCCAATTTTCGTGTTTGAAAAACAGACAGATTTCATTGAATTTGTTTGTTTATCCTATTCGCCTCCAAAGATTTAGGATGACATTAAGTAATTTGGTTTCTTATTCGTTTTTATTATATTTTCGTATAGTTATAGAATCAGTATTTTAATTTGTTTTTAAATCCCCCCTTTAACGACATCCAATTCAATATTTCGGCATGTATATTGCTACATTGTAGCATATTGACGATGCTTTCGATTTGCCCAGCTATCTTCCATGAATTCCCGTCAAGGAGACCAGGTCCGGATGAAAAAGGGTATCGTAGTAGTTGATGCCGATCAAAACCAATGCCGCCGGCTTCGTACCCTGCTGGAAAAAAATCAGTATGCAACCACTTCAATGCATTCGATTCGATGCCTGGAAAAAAATCTTAAGCAAGGCAATTCCCTGGCGGTTATTCTGGACATTGATACGATACCGATCGACAACCGCACGGTCAGAGAACTTACCATAAAATTTCCGGATGTTTATTTTTTTTGTTTATCCGAACAATTGTTCCACCCGGAATTAAAAGATGCCATTTGCTACCATATTTACGCCTGTATCAACAAACCGATCGACCTGGACGAACTCTTTTATTGGTTACGCTCGATTGAAGAAAATGAATCGAAATCCAGTAAACCAACAACCAATTAATTCTTTAGCCATCTTTAAATTTTAAGGTGATTAGTCCGAAGGGAGGTAAAATGGAAATGAGACCAAACAAAAAGGAAAGCATAATAAAAGATTTCCTAAATGATTTTAAAATTACAAGAAGATCTCTCATGAAAAGGGCTTCAGCTGCAACCGGGGGTGCGATTGTACTGGGTACGTCTTTAAAACCTACGTTGCGAACCCTGGCCGAGGCCAGTGAGACCACTGCTGGGGGAGCTGGGGAATGGAAAGCGGCCACCTGTCAGGGATGCACGTCCTGGTGCTCCAAACAGGTGTATGTCGTCGACGGTAGGGCCGTAAAAGTCCGGGGAAATCCGAATTCAAAGGTCAATGGAGAGGCGGGTTGTCCTCGATCTCATCTGGGTTTGCAGCAGGTGTATGACCCGGATCGAGTCAAAACCCCCATGAAACGGACCAATCCTAAAAAGGGGCGCAACGAGGATCCGAAATTTGTGCCCATTTCCTGGGACGAGGCCCTGGGCACCATCGCCGACAAGATCATGGAGCTTCGAAACAACAACGAAACTCACAAGTACATGCTCATGCGCGGTCGTTATTCGTACATGCGAGATGTTCTTTATGATCGCATGACCAAAATCATCGGCTCACCCAACAACATCTCCCACAGTGCGATCTGTGCTGAAGCGGAAAAATTCGGCCCTTACTATACGGAAGGATACTGGGGCTATCGGCAATACGATGTTGAAAATGCCCGATGCATTACAATATGGGGTGCCGACCCCCTGGCCGCCAACCGGCAGGTCTCTTATTATTCGAGTGTCTGGGGGGATGCGATCGACCGGGCACACATCGCCGTAGTTGAACCCCGGTTGTCGGCGACGGCGGCAAAGGCGGATGAATGGTTGCCGCTCAAACCCGGTACGGACGGTGCCCTGGCCGTGGCCTTTGCGCATGTTCTGCTCACCGAAGGGCTCTGGTACAAAGACTTTGTCGGCGATTTTACCGACGGCGAAAACCGCTTTGTGGCCGGACAAACTGTCGATGCCGAAATGTTTGAAGAAATACACACCAACGGCATTGTCACGTGGTGGAACCTCGAGCTCAAAGACAAAACACCTGAGTGGGCTGCAAAAATCACCGGTCTGCCGGCTGAGCAGATCAGGCAACACGCCCGTGAAATGGGGCGTGCGGCCCCGCATACGATCTCATGGCTCGGCGGGGGGCCCTGCATGCAGGTCAGAGGCGGATATGCAGCCATGGCCGTCCATGCCTTGAACGGAATCACCGGGGCGGTGGACAATGTCGGCGGCACCCAAAAGAGCAACAAAGAATACACCTCAAAGTTTCCGAAACCCGATGATTTTATGGATGAGATTGCCAAAAAGGGCAAAAAGCATAAAAAAATCGACCATCGCGGCCGGCTGGAGTTTCCCGTGTTGAGCAAAGGAAAATCGGGCGGCGGCGTGGTCACCAACAATGCGGCCGATGGCATTCTGAATGCGGACCCCAATGAAATCAAAGTGGCGATTGGATACATGAACAACTTTGCTTTCTCCTGTCCGCAACCTGAGCGTTGGGAGCGGGCCCTGGCCAAGATACCGTTTCTGGTGCACATCACCACCAATGCATCCGAGTTTTCCTGGTTTGCCGATATCGTGCTGCCCGATACCCATCACATGTTTGAAAAGTGGGGGTATACCAAAGCGATGGGGAACGGATACCGGCACGTGACCCTGATGCAACCGATTATCGAACCGGTGGGGGATTCCAAGATCGACGAGACCGAAATTCCCTGGTTGATTGCCGAAAAACTCAATGAAAGAGGTTTTGGCAATCTGCTCGATCACTACAAAACCTACCAGGATCCGGAGACCGGCAAAGCCCCGACCAACGAGAAAGAATTTGCGCTCTACGCCCTTAAACATGCCACCCAGAATCTGTGGGATCCGGCCAAATACA
>CAMYLH010000391.1 GCA_947259065.1 uncultured Desulfobacterales bacterium | reverse complement strand
TTGCCACAGCCGCTGCCTGTGCAACCCTTGATGAAATTGACAAGGGGGCTCTGGAAAAAGTCAATGCCCATGGCGAAAAACTCAAAGCGGGCATCGGAAAAATTTTGCAGGAGAGAGGAATCCCCGGTTTTGTTCAGGGCCCTGCAGCCATGCTGATTTTGCAATTGGCGCCTTTGAAGAAGCCATTAAAGAAGTGATAATGTAGCATTCAAATAAATGAGGGGTAGCATGCAGGATCATCATTTTGTAAGAATGGGTGACGGAGAGCGGGTTTTCATGTCATCCGGTCAGATCAAAGAAGATCTTCTGTCAGGAACACAAGACGCGGCTCAGAGAGCTGATATCCTTGCGTTGACCTCCGGTGAGCTTGAACAGCTTTTTGATATTTTTTCCGACCCGTCCCGCATCGTCAGTGTCTCACCCGGCGAAGAGGTGATTGTGACCGACGATGCCGTTTGCACGCTGTTTTATCTGGATCAGGACAACAGCGGACAGGGGATACCCATGAGCCGGGTGCAATCCGTGCTGGCCTACGAACGGGCCTGCGCGGCCGATACCGTATCGATTGGGCATACGGATTACAGCTACAAACAGGTAAAGCCTATCATCAATTTTGAAAAGCACGAATATCATAGCGCCTCATTGATGACGACCGCTCCTCTTTTCTATGGTTCTCAACCGAATATGGGGCTTTATTTTCGCCCGGACGGACCCTATCCGAATCCCGCTGACCTCCTGCCGATGGGAAAGATCAGAGAAGCGCAGGAGGCTCAGGAGGAAGCCGCTGAACACCTCAGGAAGGATATGGTTTTTATATCAAAAAATCTATTTGAAGTCGGGTGCGAGGGGATCAATTTTGATACCTCCGCCTCAGCCGGAGATGCCGATTTCTATGCCACCTTGCAAGCCGTTTCGCGATTAAAAGAGGAATTTCCCGAAATGGCGGTTGAAGTCGGCATGTCCAGTGAATTTGTCCTGGGAATGCACGGCGATATTCAATTTGACGGTGAGCGATTGGCCGGCATGTATCCCCATAAACAGGTAAAGGTGGTGGAAGCCGCCGGGGCAGATATTTTCGGACCGGCCATCAATGTCAATTCCAGTGAATCCATACCGTGGAATCTGGCGCGGGCGGCGACGTTTGTCAAGGCTACTGTTGAGGCTGCTCGTATTCCGGTGCATCCCAATGTCGGCATGGGGGTCTGCGGCGTTCCCGTGTTTGAGGTTCCCCCGATTGATGCCGTGACCAGGGCCGCAAAATCTCTGGTTCAAATCGGCAAGGCGGATGGGTTGTAGGTTGGTACGGGTGACATATTCGGTATGCCGATGGCACATATTATGGCAGCAGGTATGGGGGGCATCCGAACCGCCGGAGATCTGGTGGCCTGGATGCAAATGACTCGTCAAATGAAGATCGCCGAAGCCAAAAAGTATGTAGCCGATAAACTTAGAATTGACGTCATCGATCTAGCCAATGAAGAAGTGATGCGTCAGATCAGAGAGGATCTGGATATTGGTATCATCACTGCGGTGGCCGGCAGTGCCAAAGGGATTGCTGCCAAGTGGAAGATTGCCGAATTGCTGGACATAGAGATCAATTCGGTTAACCGCTTCAGATCCAAAATAGGATAGAGGACAGAAGTCAGAGGACAGAGGGCAGAGGACAGAAGTCAGAAGACGGATGACGGATGACGGATGACAGATGACAGAAATTGGAATTCGGACTCCGGCCCATAGGGGCATAGAGCCTATACTCCGGCGGGAATGGGGAAGTCGGAAGAAAGAAATCTGAATTCGGAGTTAAACGACCAGCAACCAGCGATCAGAAACAGGGAAACCCGTATGCCATTTGAAACCACTGGCGAAGCGCACATCAGTCCGATTTCGATTAGACCGGAGATGAGGATAAAAACCTTGGCTGATGAGGATATCGAAAAGATCCATCAGGCCACATTGACCGTACTGGAACAAACCGGTGTAAAATTTCCTTCCGAAACGGCCCTCCATATTTTAGCAGAAGGCGGCGCCGACGTTGACTTTAAAACAGAGATCGTAAAAATTCAGCCGGATCTCCTGATGAAAACCCTTGCTAAAGCCCCGGCCGAATTTGTGATGGGGTCACGGGGAAGTCAGCAGCTGGACATGAATCTTGATGGTACCCAAATATATTGCGGAACCGCGGGCACCGGTACGGAGACAGTAGGTTTAGAGACCCGCAAGCGCCGGCCCTCTGTGAAAGAAGATATTGGGATGATGGCCCTCATCTCTGATTATTTATCCTCCATCAGCTTTTACTGGCCTATGGTGGCGGCACGGGATTGCCCGCCGCAGATCATCGCACTGCATGAACTGGAGGCCGCTTTCGGTCATACCGAAAAGCATGTTCACATCGTTAGCTGTGTGGATCGAAAATCCGCGCAATATGCGGTTGAAATGGTCGCAGTTATTGCCGGAAGCAAGGAAAGAATTAAGGCCAGACCGCCACTGTCACTGATTGCCAGTCCCATATCTCCGCTAAATCACGATTCAGGGGTTCTTGAAGCGGCCCTGGTATTTGCCGCTGCCGGATTGCCGGTCGGGTTTGCGGCGATGCCGGTGTTGGGTACTACGGCACCGGCCTCCATTGCCGGTGCATTGGTCCAGGGAAATGCTGAAATCCTGAGTTCGATCTGTTTGCTGCAACTCGCATACCCGGGCTCGCCGGCATTCTATCCGTTGTTTAGCGCCATGATAAATCCATTTACAGGGGGCATATCCGTCTCAAATGCAACGAGATATCTATTTTATGCCGCCACTGTTCAACTGGGGCATTATTACCATCTGCCCGTAATGAGCGGCTACGGCGGCAGCGACGCAACGGACCCTAAAGGATGGAACGTCGGCAAAGACGATGCCATTGATGCCTTTTTTGGTTGTGCCGCAGGCCCGGATATGGCCCCAGGCCTTGGTTTGCTGGAAGGTTATACCCTGCTTTACCCGGAAAAGCTCTTATTGGATGATGAAATATATCAATCCCTCAAATTCATGACCGGAGAATTTCACACGGGTGATGAAACACTGGCACTCGATGAAATTATGCAGGTTGGACCGGGAGGCCATTTTCTGGATCGGGATTACACCATCCGGAATGTTCGCAATCTCTGGCAAGCGGGAATTTCACATCAATGGTCAGCACAAGAACAGGATTTTTGTGATCCCCAGGAAGCCGCCATAGAGAAAACCAGGTGGATACTAAAAAATCACAAACCCAAATCCCTTGAGGAAAAGCAAGTTGTGGAACTCGGCAAGATCGTACGGACGGCTGAAAAGGTACTACTTGATTAATATCTTATTTTATGTCTTAGTAATTTAACTCACAGAAAGGAGGTTAGCAAAAAGAGGATAATTTTTGATCGAAGTTTAAAACGCTTACGGAAAAGGAGGTTGTCGAAAATGAAAAAGCAAAATTTCGTATTCGCCGGTTTATTTTTGTTTTTCTGTATCTTTTTTACACTTGTCATTCTACCAATCGCTTCGGCTGCAGGCAAATACAAGGACTACCCTGTTCCCAAGGAGTGTATGGATCAGGTCAAGAAAGAGGGCAGCAAGCTGTTCATCTACGACTGGGCCGAATGGTGGCCGGAAGAGCTTTTTAAAAACTTCACCAAGGAATTCGGCATCAAGATCGTCCGGGATCACTACGCCGACACCGAAGAGATGGTAACCAAGCT
>CAMYLH010000390.1:5460-8197 GCA_947259065.1 uncultured Desulfobacterales bacterium | reverse complement strand
AGCGGGTGTGTAGTATGAGCTCGCAGCGTTGAGTTCTTTTCACCGCTTGACCCGCCACTTTCTATCTGATACTTTTCCATTCAGATTTAAATGTCAACCGGTTTTGCTAAAGAAAGGAATTGGACAAAATGAATCTTACAAACTCCCAATCGCTGTATGAGCGTGCCTTGAAGCTAATTCCCGGAGGGGTCAACAGTCCTGTGAGGGCCTGCAAATCGGTGGGTGCAGATCCATTGTTTATAGAACGCGGTCAGGGCTGTTTTATTTTTGATGCGGACGGCAACCGATTCATCGACTATATCGGCTCCTGGGGGCCCCTGATTCTGGGACACCGGCATCCGGCGGTTGTGGATGCCATCACGGCTGTGCTGGAACGGGGTACAAGCTTCGGTGCACCCACTGATTTAGAAATTGAGCTGGCCGAGATGGTTATCGACGCGGTGGCATCGGTGGATGTAGTACGCATGGTAAATTCCGGCACCGAGGCCACCATGAGCGCTATTCGTCTGGCCCGGGGGGTAACCGGTCGGGACCTGATTATAAAATTTGACGGCTGTTACCACGGCCATGCCGACACCTTGCTGGTGGCTGCCGGGTCCGGGGTGGCCACCCTGGGAATTCCCGGAAGCCCCGGCGTGCCGGAAGCAGTCGCCCAATTAACTCTTTCACTGCCGTTTAACGACATCGAAGCGCTTAAAAAGGTGATGGCAGAAAAGGGTGATAAAGTCGCCGGCGTCATCGTTGAACCCGTGGCCGGCAACATGGGACTGGTGGCGCCGGAGGATGGCTTTCTGAAAACATTGCGGGATTTAACGGAAACCCATGGCTCAGTGCTGATATTTGATGAGGTGATGACCGGCTTCCGGGTCGCCTATGGCGGTGCCCAGTCGCTGTATGGTATTAGGCCGGATTTAAGCACTTTTGGTAAAGTCATCGGCGGCGGATTGCCGGTGGCCGCCTATGGCGGTAAAGAAGAGATCATGTCTCAGATTGCGCCCCAGGGTTCGATTTATCAGGCCGGCACCCTTTCCGGCAATCCCCTTGCAATGGCCGCAGGCATTGCCACGCTCAAACAGCTCAAAAAACCGGGCGTTTATGAAGACTTAAACGAAAAATCAAAACGGTTGATCACAAGTCTCGGCAATGCGGCCCAAAAGGCAGGTATTGCCACCCGGGTCGGTCATGTCGGCTCCATGCTCGGGATGTTTTTTACGGATCAAGGTGTATCGAATTTCGACGATGCCAAAACCTGCGATCTTGAATTATTTGCCAATTTTTATCAGGGAATGCGGCAGCAGGGAATATACATCGCGCCTTCCCAATTCGAAGTGCTCTTTCTTTCCACTGCACACCACGATGAGCACATCGATGCCACGATCGATGCGGCCGAGCAGGTTTTTGAGAAACTGGGGAAATGAGCTGAAATGATGCTGGACATGGATAAAAATCGAATTCCGGAGACCGTGCGTACGATCCATTTAATTGCCGTCTGCGGCACCGGCATGGGAGCGCTTGCATGTATGCTGCGGGATCTTGGGTTTGAAGTCACCGGCTCCGATCAAAAAATCTATCCTCCCATGAGCCATTTTCTGGAAAAAAAAGGCATTCGAATCATGGACGGATTCAGGGAGGAAAACATATCCTATGCGCCGGATCTGGTCATCGTCGGCAATGCCGTTGTCAGGGAGAACCCGGAAGTGGGGAAACTGCACCGCATGGGCCTGAACTTTTGTTCCATGCCCCAGGCGTTGAACCGGTTTGTGGCGGGCGGCAAGAAAACACTCCTGGTGAGCGGAACCCACGGGAAAACGACGACGTCCTCCATCCTTGCCTGGATCCTGCATGAGGCCGGTTTAGATCCGTCTTTTATGATCGGCGGAATCTTAAAAAATTTTGACAGCAACTACCGTTTGGGAAACGGCCCTTATTTTGTGGTGGAAGGCGATGAATATGATACGGCCTTTTTTGACAAGGGGCCGAAATTTTTGCACTTTCATCCCCAAATGGCGGTGTTGACCAGCGTTGAATTTGACCATGCCGATATCTTTGATGACCTGGATCATGTAAAACGGACATTTAAAGGCTTTATATCCGGTCTTGCCGAGTCAAGTCTGCTGCTGGCCTACGATGGTGATAAAAATGTGGCCGGCCTTATCGGCGACACCCATTGCCGGATCGAAAACTACGGCAAAAAGTCTAGCTCCACCTGGCGTCTGGGCCCCATTTCTGTTGCGTCTCCCTGGACAACTTTTGAGATCATAAAAAACAATGAAACCTATGCCACATTTAAAACAAGGCTTTTCGGTGAACACAATCTGCTCGATGCGCTGGCGGTCATCGCGATTGCGGACCGGCTCAAAATCCCGCTGCAGAACATCGCCGCTGCCCTGGAAACCTTTGAAGGGATAAAGCGGCGACAGGAAATACGAGGGGAAAAACGACAGATTACGGTGATCGATGATTTTGCCCATCACCCCACCGCTGTGCGCGAGACCATACGGGCGGTAAAATCGGTTCATTCCAATGGCCGTTTGATCGCTGTATTTGAGCCCAGAACCAACACCAGCATGCGCAGCATATTTCAAAACGAGTATTCCCATTCATTTGAAATGGCGGATCTCGTCTGTATCCGACAACCCCCGCTGCTGAAAAAAATTCCAGCCGGCCAGCGGTTTTCTTCCAGGCAGCTGGTGAATGATTTGAAACGTCTTGGAAAAGATGCCCACTACTTTCCGGA
>CAMYLH010000390.1:0-5440 GCA_947259065.1 uncultured Desulfobacterales bacterium | reverse complement strand
TGCCAGACCCCAAGATCTTATTCTCATCATGTCCAACGGCGGGTTTGACAATATTCACCAGCGACTGTTGGAACGTCTTTGACGATCATGGGACAGCAGCAGATTCTAGCTTGACAATCCATTTTGTCTGAACTACTAAACCTCAACCTTGAATAAATTAGTAATAGGTATTATAATAAATTTTATTTCAGGTAGTTACAAAGGATCTTTTTACTTATTAACCTTGCTGCAAGTAAGCAATTTTCACGGATTTAAACCCTCGACTCATGGGAGGACCATTTGAATAGACGTGTTGTAATAACCGGTGTGGGGCTTGTAACTCCCTTAGCTATTGGTGTTCAGGAGACCTGGCAGGCCCTGTGTGCCGGCAAATCCGGGGTAGGAGAGATTACACGATTTGATACAGCCAAATTTCAAACCAAGATTGCTGCGCAGGTCAAGGGGTTTCGTGCCGAAGATTTTATGCCCAAAAAAGAGGCCAAACGCACCGAGCGCTTTATTGCTTATGCCATTGCAGCCAGCCGCATGGCATTGGAAGACTCCGGGCTGGTCATAGAAGACATGAATGCTGAAAGAATTGGTGTGATCACCGGGTGCGGCTTGGGAGGACTTTCGATACTGGAAGACACCTGCATTACGCTGAAGCGCAAAGGTCCCAGGCGGGTGAGCCCCTTTTTCATCCCCATGATGATCGGCAACATGGCCCCCGGCATGATATCCATCCAGTTTGGCGCCAAAGGTCCCAATGCTTCCATTGCTACCGCTTGCGCCGCCGGAGCCCATGCAGTCGGAGATTCATTTAAGATAATCAACAGTGGCAAGGCCGACGCCATGATTACCGGCGGTGTCGAGGCAGTCATCAACCCAACCTGCATCGCCGGCTTTAACTCCATGAAAGCGCTATCCACCCGCAACGATGCACCGCAAAAAGCATCTCGTCCATTTGAACGGGACCGGGACGGCTTTGTGGTGGGCGAAGGCAGCGGCATAATGATCATTGAAGCCCTTGAACACGCCCTTGATCGCGGCGCCCGGATCTATGCCGAGCTGACCGGATATGGCATGAGCAGTGACGGATATCACATGACCGCGCCACCGCCGGACGGCAGTGGTGCCGTCAGCTGCATGAATGCGGCACTGGACGATGCCGGACTTTCCTATGATAAAATCGACTATATCAATGCCCATGGCACTTCGACACCGCTAAACGATATCAGTGAAACCCGGGCCATTAAGAATGTTTTTCAGGACCATGCCTACAAGGTGGCGATCAGCTCGACCAAATCCATGACGGGGCATTTGCTTGGCGGTGCCGGGGGGATTGAGACGGTATTCACGGCGCTGTCCATCCATGAAAAGTGTCTTCCTCCGACCATCAATTATGACCATACAGACGATGAATGCGATCTGGATTACGTGCCCAATGTGATGCGAAAAGCCAGCATTGAACATGCCATGACCAACTCTTTTGGATTTGGTGGAACCAACGCCAGTTTGATCCTGTCGCGGTACCGGAACTAGAAAATCCTAATGAACAAAGATCAATATCATCATCTCCTCAGATCTGAGTTCGGTTATCTAACTCCGCCCGGGCAAAGCGTTTCCCGTAACTACTTTCCGGGGTGGCTGAATTTCATCTATTACCTGCGCCTGATATCAACTCTGACCCATGCCAGTATGGTCGGCCGTCGAGGTAATCTGGACGACGAAAAGTGGGCCTGGTTTTCACATCGAATTATCCAGATCGTCGAATCCGTCGGCGGCAAAGTTAATATTTCCGGTCTGGAGCCGCTGTCTCGTCAACCCGGACCGCTGGTCTACATTGCCAATCATATGAGTCTTCTTGAAACCCTTATTCTCCCCGGCATCGCTTTGGCATTTAACAGAATTACATTTGTCATCAAAGAAGAATTGCGCCACTATCCGGTTTTCAAGCATATTATGATTGCGCTTAAACTAATTGCCGTGTCGCGGCAGAATCCCCGTGACGATTTCAAAGTGGTGATGCGCGAGTGCAGCAAATTCATTTCAAACGGGGGGTCCGTTATCATATTCCCGCAGGCTACCCGGAGTGTCGAGTTTGATGTCGAGGGGTTTAATACATTGGGGGTTAAACTGGCATCCAGAAACGGCGTTCCCGTAGTTCCGGTGGCCATTAAAACAGATTTTCAGCATAACGGGCAATGGATTAAAGACATGGGCCCCATCGATCCACTCAAAACGCTATATTTTAAATTCGGCGAGCCGGTGGATGTGGTGGGCAACGGGCGGCAGACCCATCAACATGTCATTGAGTTTATTGTTCAAAATTTACTCGACTGGGGAGGCAGAATTAAACAGAATGCGGCCACCGGCCCATAGGGGCCATAGGGACCTACGCTCCGGAGGGAAGTCGGAATGAAAGGAATCTAAAATCTACAAATATCGTTGATTGGTTGATTAGTTGAATGGTTAAGTAATTGTAAATAATATATTCAGCCATCGGTTGTCGAACGGCACACAATGAAAGCTGGGAGCTAAATCATTGAATATCGTCATCGTCGGTGCAGGTGAGGTCGGGTTTCACATCGCCAGTCATCTGACACTGGAAAATAAAGAAGTTGTGGTCATCGACAAAAACGCCGATGCCATCCGGCGGGTGTCCGACAATCTGGATGTGCAGGTCGTTCAGGGTTCGGGCAGTAATCCGGAGGTTTTGGAGGAAGCCGGCATCCGCAATGCAGAGGTCATTCTGGCCGTCACCGACAGTGATGAAGCCAATCTGGTGGCCTGTTTGGTGGCCGATATGCTCTCACCATCCACCAAAAAATTGGCCCGGGTGCGCGAAGCGGCTTTCGATCAATACCACGACCATTTTCGCGAGCATGCGCCCCACATCGACACGATCATCAACCCTGAAATCGAAGTGGTCAAAACGATTGAAAGCATGATGAGAGTTCCGGGCGCCACGGATGTGGGCGAATTTGCCGACGGCCGTATAAAATTCATCGGTATTTATCTGGATAAAAAATCGCGCTTGGCCGGTATCAAGCTTGCTGAAATACCGGATAAAATTAAAAATATTAGGCTGCTCATCGCCGCCGTGGTGCGTGAGGAAGAATTAATTATACCCAGGGGGGATGACTACCTGATGCCCGGCGACCTGGTCTATTTTATCAGCGAGGAAGATAAGCTGCAGGAAACCCTGGCGGTTTTTGACAAGCATGATCAGCCCATGAAGCGGGCGCTGATAATCGGCGGTGGGCGCCTCGGCTTCCGCCTGGCCAACAGCATGGAAAATAATGGCATATATTGCAAAATCATTGAAAATAATCCGAACCGCTGCGCCCACCTGGCCGATAGTCTGAACAAGACGGTGGTGCTGTGCGGAGACGGATCCGATCAGAGCCTACTGGCTGAAGAAAATATCCAGGATATCGATGTGGTCATTACATTGACCAACAATGAAGAGACCAATATATTGGCATCACTTTTAGCGAAGCGCATGGGGGCCAAAAAATCAATCACCAGAGTCAGCAGATTCAGTTACTTTCCCTTGATGAAAGCTATCGGCATCGAGCAGGTCGTCAGCACCCGGCTTTCGGCGATCAACTCGCTTTTGCAGCACATCCGCAGGGGCAAGGTACTTTCAGCGATTTCCATCATTTCCATCAAAGGAGAGCAGGCGGAGGTCATGGAGGCCCTGGCGCTGGAAACATCGGATATCGTGGGCAAACCCCTCAAAAAGATTTCCTTCCCCAAAGGGGCCATCGTCGTCGGTATCATCCGCAAAGAGGACATCATCATACCCACCGGAGACAGTGTCATCCGGCCGGATGACCGCGTTATCATATTTGCGCGCCGGCAGGCGATACCCAAGGTCGAAAAAATTCTATCTGTTAAACTGGAGTATTTTTAGATGCGTTGGCGGTTTATCCTGAATATACTTGGGATATTGTTATTTTTTTTCGGATTAACCATGATTTTCCCCCTGATGGTCGGGCTTTATTACCGTGATCAGAGCCTGATTCCCCTCTTAGAATCCATGGCAGGCACCGTAATTGCCGGATTGACACTCTATTTTGTGTTCCGCAAGGCCAAGGCCGAAGTCATCAATCAGCGTGAAGGCATGGCGTTTGTGACGGCAGGCTGGACTGCCGTGGGGTTGTTCGGAGCGCTGCCGTTTTTTTTCGGGGATGGCTCTTTTACGTTCACCGACGCGGTTTTCGAATCTGTTTCCGGATTTACCACGACAGGAGCTTCCGTTCTGACCAACATCGAGGCCGTGTCGAAGGGGCTTCTTTTCTGGCGCAGTTTTATTCAGTGGTTGGGAGGTATGGGTATTATTGTGCTGTCGGTGGCTATTCTCCCATTTCTAGGTGTCGGCGGCATGCAGCTCTACAAAGCCGAAGTCCCCAGTCCCGTCCCCGACAAACTCAAGCCCCGTATCCGAGATACGGCCATGATCCTGTGGAAAGTGTATGCGCTCATTTCGTTGTTACAGGTCCTAATGCTCATGTTCGGCGGCATGAGTCTGTATGATGCCCTTTGCCATACCTTCACCACCATGCCGACCGGCGGCTTTTCCACCAAAAATTCCTCCATTGCGCATTTCAACAGCGTCTATTTTGATTGCGTGCTCATATTTTTTATGCTGCTGGCCGGTATTAATTTTTCACTTCACTACCAGATGTTGCGGGGAAAACCCCTGGCCTTCTGGCAGGATTCCGAGTGCCGTTTCTTTATCGGCGCGGTCGTCCTGATTACATTGGTGGTGAGTTTGAATGTTTTCGGAAGCGTGTATGCCACCATTGGTGAGGCCTTGCAATACGGTGCATTTCAGGTGGTGTCCATTATTACGACCACCGGTTTTGCCACCGCCGACTACGAGCAATGGCCGGCCATGTCCCAGCTTATTTTGCTGTTGTGTATGTTTATCGGGGCGTCGGCCGGCTCCACCGGCGGTGGTATGAAATGCCTGCGGATCATGCTCTGCTTTAAATATTGTTATAAGGAGCTGTTTTCGCTGATTCATCCCCATGCGGTGTCCCATGTAAAAATCGCCGGCAAACCGGTGCCGAATGATGTCATGCATAGTGTTTTAGGATTTCTGGCCCTCTATGTGGGCCTGTTTGCCTTGAGCGCGGTGTTACTGGCAGGTCTGGGAGTCGATTTTACGACTTCTTTTTCAGCCGTTGCGGCCACCATCGGAAACATTGGGCCCGGATTCGGCATGGTCGGGCCGGTGGAAAATTATGCTCAGATACCTTTTTTTGGAAAATGGCTGCTGATCTGGTGCATGTTGCTGGGCCGGCTGGAAATATTTACCGTGATTATCCTGGTAGTTCCGGAGTTTTGGCGAAAATGATCAAAATAGTCACTATTTTTATTGACATTAATTTAGAATGGAATTACATAGCAGGTTTCCAACGGGCCGTTAACTCAGTCGGTAGAGTATCTG
>CAMYLH010000389.1 GCA_947259065.1 uncultured Desulfobacterales bacterium | reverse complement strand
TCACCGACGGGCCAGTAAGTGCCCATGTAATTGGCCACCCCGCCGCGCATAAAGGCTTCAGCCAGTCCCACATTGCGTTGAATTCTCTTCGGCATGGCCAGTTCGGGGTCAGCGGCATCCTGTGGCTTGCGAACCCGCGCCGCCTCGCATGCGTTGAAGAACATCAGCGCCGGTAAATTGCCGATGCCTGCCAGGTCGGCACCGCTCAGCACCTCGCGGCCGGGGCACAAAATACCGCTGCTGGCCGGGTTATGAGGATCGAAGTAAGCATGACCGGCATAATGGACCACATCATATTCGCCGGATGAAAAAAGTTCCAGCAGGACTTTCTTGCGTGCCTGGGATTCCTGCAGGACCTTCAAATTGACAGCCGAGGTGTAATCGCCGAACAGCTCCTGAATACGCCGACCCTCGTCGGCGGCACCAGGCAGATCTCCGGTTGGATTGACGACCAGCAAAACATCCAGACGGGGTCCGTATTTACGATGCTCCAGCCATTTTGCTACCGAAAGATTATCGGCCAGATAACGGCGGCTCAATCCCCCCTTGGCGGCAGGAAAAAAACTGCCGAAGTTGATCGTTTCCCAGGGTATGAGAGATGCCTGGGCATCATGGACCACCACCAGTGGATTTTCCGGGAATCGCGTCAGAACGGTGACGATGTCCGGTGCCAAAACAATTTGGGCCAGCTTTTGTCCAAACTTCTCCAAATTTACGAAGGTAAAATTCTTACTGCTGATCTTATCCAGATGTTGCTGAAGCTGATTGCTCCCGATCTCCTTTTGGGTCTTGACGACCCCGGCTTTCGACCCGGAGGTCAGAATGGATGATTCATAACGTAAAACATCGTCTTTAAATTGGTTGCAACGCACGATCAGATACACCGGTTCCCGTTTTTCCACCGGTCGGACGCCCCAGATTCTTTTTTCAGCCATTGGCGGTAATTGAATTTCATGAATGGTCACTTCGACCTGATCGAAGAGCGGCGTGCTGGAGAGGCGGTAAAGCTCTCGCTTGATGGCTTCGTATCGCCGGCGGTTGGATTCACAGATCGTGACCCCATGGAAGCGATGTTCGGCGTCTGCATCAAGCAGGCCGCGAAAGAAGCCTGTCAACAGATTCTCCAAAACCTTTTCCGGCTCATGGCCGGAGGCGCCGCCGAACAGGACGGTGGCAAAGTCATCCACCCTGGTTTTGAGAAAGGTGCGAATAATGTTTTCCGCTACCAGTTCCAGGACATCGCTGCTGAATTTGTCGAAAGCCCCCAACCCGGCAAAGGCGATCAAATCGGGTCGCACCGGGTGTCTTCCGGTTGGAATGATCGAGATTTCACCGACATTGCCGTTAAACATGCGGCGCGTGATGAACTCGCTGATCGTACCTTCCAGCAGCGAATCGATGGCACTCGCAGCGCCGACCGGCGTGACATCACGAAACATACCCAGAACATAGGCCCGGGCGTCGACGTCGGTGATACTGCCGCAGGCCAGCTTGATCTCCAGCCGGTGTTGATAGCGGCGTCCGATCACAATCCGTTGCAACTCACCATCAAACCTGCCGGCGGTTGGTGTGGCTGCTACCCCTGCTTTTTCGGCAGATTTTGTGGATGTCTCATGGGAGGTTGCAGAAACGAGCTCATCCAGCAATTGCCGCTGTTCCCGCTGGCTGAGCGCCCGTCCGCCCGAGCCGCCAAATTCTATTTCTTTGAAATCACTGTCTTTCACCATACGGGTGACTCCGGCCCGGGAAACTTCCCACCGGTCCGGCAGGACGGCAGTGGCCCCGGTGGCCAGAATGTCATCAACCGCTTTGGCCACCTGCCGGTTATTGGGTAGACTGCCATGGGACTCTTCTATAAAATAGGTTTTGGCGCCGGGCAGTTGTGCCAGGGCCAGGGGAACCGTGCCGTCGCCTTCCATGGAAAGATCGTATGAGAATTCATTGTCTTCCATATGGACCCCCACAACGGTTTCCTGATTGACACCGGCAATTAAGGTAAACCGCTGGTCGGCCGGTGCCAGCGACTGTTGAACCTGACGGGCGGATTGAAACAGGTTGGAAAGGGGGGCCGGTCCGGTAGACGGCCAGCCGGTCAAATTATAGAGGTCTACCGTAGAAAATTTTTCCGGCCAGGGCATCATTTCATAGAGACTCGGGAAGGTGCGAAACACCTTTTTCACCAGTTTGTTCGCTGAATGCTTCAAATCGATAAAAGCGATTTTACGTAAAATGGGATAGACTGCCCGCAAAACTTGCACCGGTGCGAAGGAGCCGTAATTTGGGGTTCCGAGCATGACGATCCGCTTAATTTTTGGTGCTTTTTGTGCAACCGCCGCGCGGGTTACCAGTCCACCCATGCTATGGGCGACGATACTCACTTTCGCCGCTTTTTCTTTGCTTAAATAGCCGGAAAGCTCCAGACCCAATAGGGAAAGGCTTTTACGCCAATCGTAGGGGTAAAAGTCAGCATCATATCCAGCCACCCGCAGAAAAAGTTTTAACTTCAAATAGGCAAACAGGATCACGCCTAGCGCCCTGAGTTTGGTGTCTCCCCCGTTTAAGCGCAGGTCAGCAAGGTTGCCGGCCGCGATATCAAACGGATCGATCCAAATCGTATCATCGCGTAATGTGCCTTTTTTGCCGATTTTCGAGCCCATAATGCCGGGAATAATGAGTACGCGCGGTCCGCCGCGCACACTCCTGGCAGACGCCTTGCGGGCAAGTTCACTCAGCTCACGATAGGTCTCTTGGCCGAAGTAATCCTCCAGCATCCCGCTGTGTTCTCCGGAAGCAAGATGTTTTTCGACAGCCGAATCGTTGAGTTTGAAGGCCGAATTTCGACTGGAGTTAACTATCAGTTGTGCGGTCGCATCGGCCTGCGCACTTTCGGGCGTACGCGCCGTTGTTTTGCGTTTGCGGGCGGGCGGTTTTGATTTTTTCGGATCGGATTCAGCCATTTTGGTCTCCTTATTTGGTGACAGGAATTTCAAATTCACATGTCGTTTTTTGCTCGATTAGATTTTGACTTGACGATCACAATATTTTAGCGTTGATTCAATTGCTGTTCTGCATTCTTTTTGCGCGGACGGCCGACAAAGCAAATATCGCTTCCGATGATGATAATAAAGACCATCCGGATATTAAAATATCAAATCAGAGGACACAGGTATGGCAATAAGCTAAAAGGGAGTCTCTGTTTTCTCAACAGGGGCATGGAATGAGTTTGCAACTGGAACATAGAATCTGACGTCAACGGATAAATTGGATAGGCCCTCATAATAACCGCTACGTTTTTTTGAACAAAATTATTGAACAAAGTCAACCGAAAAATCAATATTTTATCCTTCTTTCTATGCGGCATGTGTTACTACACGCCCTATATTTTACTGACCAAAAATAGCGAAATGATCAAACAGGAATGGAATTCAAAACGAAGGTAGGCAGTTAAGCGGTATTCCGTGAATCTGCGAGGACCGTGTTGAGTTGTAAGTCTGAGATTATGTTGAAATGTCGTATGTTTCCAGTTACATGTTCCAAATTATAACATATAGCTGTAGCAGCAATCTGAAGATCCGCATCCGGGAGGACTGTTCCGGCTTCTTCAAGCTGAGCACGGATTTCGCCAAAGACTTTCGCAGTGTCAGTGTCATAAGGGAGGACCGTGACAGCAGGAAGAACGCGTTGCTCTATATTGGTTAGGTGTCGATCTCGGTCCTGGGAACGGTAGGCGCCTTTGTATAA
>CAMYLH010000388.1 GCA_947259065.1 uncultured Desulfobacterales bacterium | reverse complement strand
CATTGAAAAATCGATTACCGCTGACAAATTCGTTATTACGATTCCATGTATCTTTAACAATTTCATAAATATCAATTCTTAAAATTTTTTGGGGTATTATTTTGTGATCCCGACGCAATCTAACCACTGTAGGAGTAAATCATGAGAACAACTTCAAAACTACCCTTTCTTCTTTTTTTATCACCTATGCTATTATCGGTTACCATGTTATTTTTAGGTTGTGCTTCGACGCAATCTGCTACTCAATCTTCAGCAGCCACACAAAATGTGCGCCAACCCGACGGCAATCCGGAAACATTCTGGAATAAGTTTAGCTGGTCTGAACTTTCACCAGAAGAGCAAGAACTTTGGGGCAAGCTGGGCTGGAAAAAAGAAAGTTGGGACGAAAAGGCTTCACCTCCTTCCACCGAAGATATGGACTGGAGCGAATTAAGCTCAGAGGAGCGTAAAGCTGCCGAACAACTAGGATACAGCCGATTTTATTGGGACAGCAATTAACCTTTTTTAAGGTTTTTAATGAAACCAAGCGGCGCCGTGTTTTATCGGAAATATCAAATGTTAAGGCCATGACAGGGAGGTGGGGATGAAATACAAATCTCTTTTATTCTGTGTGGCTGGATCTCTCTTATTCGCTGCCATCGGATCACAGGCATTGAATCAAAATATAACAAAAGACGTTCATGGGCTCTCTGAAATGGTTGTTAAAAAAAACGAAACTGTCGATACCGCAAAGAAGATCCCCAATGCTATCACGATTTTCATGTGCGGTGATGTGATGACCGGTAGAGGCATCGATCAAGTCTTACTTCATCCCAGTGACCCAACTATCCATGAGTCTTATATAAAAAGTGCCCGAGGATATGTCGAAATAGCCGAGGAGATAAATGGCCCCATAGATTACCCGGTCAGTTTTTCTTATATTTGGGGGGACACACTTAAGGAATTGGACCGCGTAGCACCGGATGTAAGGATAATTAATTTAGAAACGAGTGTAACGAAAAGCAACGATTATTGGAAAGGAAAAGGAATAAACTACAGGATGCATCCGGAGAATATACCGAGTTTAACTGCAGCCAGGATAGACGTTTGTTCTTTGGCCAACAACCACGTACTTGATTGGGGATATTCGGGTCTTCTTGAAACATTGGCAACGTTAAAGAAAGAAAACATTAAAATATCAGGAGGCGGCCGAAATCTTATCGAAGCCCAGGCGCCGGCAGTTGTAAAGATACCAGGCAAAGGACGAGTGATTGTGTTTGCATTCGGATTGGGAACCAGCGGGGTTCCATCAAGTTGGGGTGCCACGGAAAAAAGGCCCGGGATAAATCTGCTAAGAGACTTGAGCGATAAAAGTCTTTTCGATATTCAAGAAAAAGTACGGAAGGTTAAACGCAGAGGAGATATCGTGGTGGTCTCTTTACACTGGGGAAGTAATTGGGGGTACGGAATTCCTCGGGCGCATACCGTTTTTGCGCATCGATTAATTGATGAGGTCGAAGTTGATATTATTCACGGGCATTCATCGCATCACGTCAGAGCAATTGAAGTTTACAAGGATAAACTCATTCTCTATGGATGCGGCGACTTTTTAAATGACTATGAAGGGATCAGCGGCTATGAAGAGTTCAGAGCTGATTTGTCCCTGATGTACTTTGCGACGGTGGATCCGTCAACCGGTAAGCTCCTCGGATTGCAGATGACGCCAACCAGAATTAGACGATTTAAGGTCAACCTGGCCTCAAAGGTCGATACGCTTTGGTTAAAGGATACTTTAAATACAGAAGGGACAACGTTCGGAACCAAGGTAAAGGTGGTCGGGGATAATCGCCTGACGCTGCAATGGAATTAACTCCAAATGCATTTGTGTCAGAAACCTCGGTTAAATGACGTAAATTTGGAAAGCGCAAGGCAATCTATACACTGCTTGAAAGATGGCTCAGTATGGATGTTTACAAAATTATTAGGGCTAAAAAAAAATGGTTGAATATGAACTCTAAGCCAGATAAAGAATGTGAAAAATGTGGCGATAACATCTTACTATTTGAAAACATTACGTATTTCATATAATTAAGTTGGAATTTATGGCAGGCTTAGACTCATGAATTCTCTTGCCTTTTCCACTGCCTCTGTGACTTCTTCGGCATAACCGTCAGCCCCAATTTGATCCGCCCAATCTTGTGTTACTGCTGCCCCACCTACCATTAATTTTACTTTCTCTCTAATACCGGCTTCTTGCAAAGCCTCCTCCAGTTCTTTTTGTCCAACCATCGTTGTTGTCATCAGGGCAGAGGCGGCTACGATATCGGCATTTACTTCTTTGGTTTTTTCGATAAACCTCTCAATCGGCACATCGCGACCCAGATCGTGCACTTCAAAACCATACACCTCCAGCATGGTTGCCACAATTCGTTTGCCGATATCGTGGATATCTCCCAGAACCGTTCCGATCACCACAGTCCCCAATTTCTTTTCTAACTCTTCCCCTGGTATGTGAGGTGCCAGAAGATCTATGGCCTTCTGCATTGCATCTGCGGACAGAAGCACCTCCGGCAAGGAATACTCTTCTCTGGCGAATAAATCTCCAACCTTGATCATCCCTTGTGCAAAGCCATCGTTAATAACACCTATGGGATTTATGCCTTCGGCAATAACCGTGTTAGCAATCTTTGTGGCAGCATCCTCGTCACCATCAACAATCGATCGAATGGCCTCGCTAATTAGGTTTTCCGTACTCATTTTAATGCCTCCCATCCCTGTTATTTTTCTTTGTCAACGCCTAATTCTTTCTCCGCATCTTCAATGATCATACGAATCTCAGACAGCACGCTATCCGGTAGTGGATCCGGTTGGTGTGTCTCCAATATCTCCTTTGCTTTCGCTGTTGCTCTTTCATAAATATCGGTTTTACCCAGCTCCTCCCACTTGGGGCGTCTTCTCCGATCAATCAGCTGAGGTTGGGATTGGGATTTCCGATGCTTAAGGGTATGTTTCGTACCGAGAAAATCCTTAAATGGCCCCACCGAATGGATGACATCCACCGCTAAGGTTTCATCATTAACCGGAATCCCATTTAAAACATGTTTGATCATTCCGGCAAATTCATTATCCATAACCAACTGTCCGAAGTCCAGCGTGACGCCCATTTCAAGCATCCCCAGGCCATATACCACGTTGACCCCTGCCAACGCAGCCAGCAACCCGGTGAGTGTCTTTTCATGGCCAGCCTGGGCATCACATATTTTGCCATCACCCTACCCGCCGGCCGCAAAACATGGGATTGCATATTTTCGCGCCAGCTGGGCTGCCCCGGCGGTGATCATGCCGCATTCCGGAGATCCCACAGATGCTGTTGTGCGCCACAAATCGATGGGACAGGTGGAGCTGCCGTAAACAACCGGAGATCCTTTGCAAACCAACTGATTGAGGACAATGCTCGCTAAAACTTCTGAGTTCAATACCACCAGGGTGCCTGCCAGTGTTACCGGTGCTGAACCCCCGGCCATGGTCATGGATACGACATTGACTGCCAGCCCGTTGCGTGCGGCCTCCATTACGATTTCGCAGTGTTCCTTGGTAAAGGTCAGCGGGCTTCCCGGGCAGGTAACGAACGTGAGCAGAGGACGCTCCCGGAGTTTATCCTTGCCGCCTACAATGGCAGCCAAGATGTCCACAATTTTCCTGGAACAGTATCCATTTACAGGTCCCAACCAATGGTGTTTGGAAGTGTTGGTTAGAGAGGCCTCG
>CAMYLH010000387.1 GCA_947259065.1 uncultured Desulfobacterales bacterium | reverse complement strand
TTGATCGGATCAAGCAGACCCATGACGGACTTGCAGTTTCAAGAGCGTTTTATCAGTCCTTTGATGGACAGTAATTATAATTTTACCAAACTCCTGGGGGATAAGGCAGACTGTCATACGTCCCCCAAGACCTGGATCACCTGTTCTCATACGATCACTCAAGGCAACCTGAAAAAGCTCTATGCTGCCGGCGGCCAAATTTTCATTTTTGAAAGCTTTTTTACCTGCCAGGATTGCTTTGAAAAAATTCCGACGGATAGTTTGGTGGACCTGCTTTATACGGGGGAATCCATGACCGATGCATATTTTCAGAAAAATATAATCGATCCGCTCTATACCATTAATTATGAGAGCTTGGATGCCGTCGGGCACTTTAAGAAGTGCAAGAATAATCGCGGATGAAAGCCGTCTGATTGACGCTTACCGTATTAGCGAAAAAACTATCCAAAACAAGACCATCTGTATTAACCAGCCGATAATGCAGACACCAACCGCACGCCATGTGCTCTTGTAATCAAGGGCTTGTCTCACAGCGATGACCATGGCAACCAGCATCCAGATTCCAGAACCAATAAAGATGATCGGTCCCAGAATAGGTACAACCCCCAAGATACGCAATAATCCCGGCGAACTTGAAAAACCGATCGTTCGTAAAAGCTCCCCATAATCGGCCTCGGTCTGGGGCTCTGGTAATAGTTTAGTCCCCACAAAATAGGTAATAAACGCCCAGATAAACCATCCGATAAGGGCACCGACGGTCCCAAGGAGCAGTCCGCCCATCCCGGTCGTACCAATACTCCCGATACCGGCAGCCAAACTGGCTAGAACAACCACTGCCATAGCTTGCCCCATGGCCTGCTTGTCCGCTTTTACTTCTTCATATAGGTTGACATCCAGTTTAGCGGCTTGGACCATTCGATCTGTGAAACTTGACATTTTTATACTCCTATCCTATAGGTTAATCAAATGATTAAAAAAATCATATCGGGAGGCCAACCCGGAGTCGAGAGAGCTGCTCTGGATGCTGCTATAAAACTTAATATTCCGCACAGTGGCTGGACTTATAAAACGCGAAGAACGGATGAAGGTATCTTACCGGATAAGTACAGTGTAAAAGAATCAGCAGCGGTTAACTTTTCGGACCGGATAGAGAAAAATGTGCTTGATTCCGGCGCTACCGCTATTTTAACCCACGGTAGCCTTACGATTGGGTTAAAAATAGTCAAAGATTATGCTGAAAAGCACAACCGCCCCTATCTCCATGTCGATTTAAACGAAAATCCACTCAATAAGGCTTCCGCCTTAATCCGCAAATGGATGATGAACAACCAGGTCGAGGCAATATATTTCACAGGCTCAAAATCAGCCGGAGGTCCCAATATAAAACAGGAAGTGATTCAGATAATCGAGAGTATTTGCCGGATGGAAAGCGAGCAAGAAAAGCTGCCGGATTTTCCGGAAAAAGATAATCCTGCCCAATCGTAAGGGGACGGCTTAATACTCCATTTTCTTCGTTGAGAGGCACAATCGCACTTCTTTATCAAGGATAGCGATTGATTTGGAGAATTTATCACCGCTCAACGCATGCGGCCCCGATTCCACTTTGACCAATCCCCGCTTTTCGGCCTCACTGACGGTAAATTTCCTCAACCTTTTTAGATTCCCATATCTGATAATAATCTGTTTTAACTCTACCTCATCATCATTGATGTAAACATATGAATTTGTTGAACTCATGGGCTCTCCTTTAAGTTCAAATAGGTATTAAAACAAAACACCATGGCCAATGGGAAAAAATTAATTGATAAGCAGAATTAACAGCTGCGATTTTAGATGTCAAGAGAAGGGGGGCAAATAAAAAAAAGATCGAAAAAAAAGGTGGCTCACTTAGGCGATGAGCCACCACGTTAAGGAAGAAAGCAAATGATCATGATCAGTTCTGACCAGCTCTCGAAGGCATAAATAGCAATCTCTATGCCATTATTATTAATGGTGATCGATTCTGTTAACATTTCAACCTGTTGCCTTGATTAATAGAGAACCAGAACTTTTCAAATAAGGGTTGATTACGCTTCATTTTTAGGAAAATAAATTCTCACTAAGAACTCTTTTTCCCTAATGAACTACCCCGCTGCAAGCAACGGGGTATCAATCGGAAAATTTTAGTCGACCCAAGGGGCGGGGAATAAAAACCTCGTCCGCCGCGGATTAATCGATCGAATTTGTGAAAAAGATGAGACTTTTTGAAAGTTCATTATGAATGTTTGCGCAAACCTTAAAAGCAGGGAGGCAAAAACATCAGGTTTGGCTAAAATCCGTAATCAGAGGACAACCGAGGTCAAAAAACGTACTTTTATTTAAGCTCCGGGTTGCCGAAGCGTCTATTGTATACGGTTTTACAGTTCCGATGGTAGCAGAGTTGGAGTCAAGTATTTTTAAAAATCTTGGAAACAGCCACACGACAAGAACTGCAATAATCGCCAGTATCAAGAATAGTTCAATGGGTGTGAGTCTTTTGTGCTTTCCCATAAGTGTTTCATTTATCAGCTTCTATCGGCTAACTCAAGCCAAAAAATGAATTGTGTGGCAACTCTGAATTTGCGGATAACAACCTGGGTATCAGTTTATTTCAATTTGTGCCAAAAATGAGGCCTTCGATTCAGAAACAGGGGCAGCTTTTGAGAATTCCGTCTCAAAGCTGAATATAAAGTGAAGGTTTTCAAATATAAAAAGAGTTTCTTGGGGAGTATCCGGAATAATACCCATAAATCCTTTATTTGTGTACATTGCAAAAGGCTGTGATCTTTCGGTGTTTGTCGACACAGTCAAACTGTAGTCACCTGTTGATATGCCTTGATCAAACCACAGGATAGCATCACAAAAGGCATGTGCTTGCACCGGTTCTGCTCCCAGAAAAGACCAAGCATTTGAAAAGGCACTTGGCCCGACTTTCAATGCTTTAAAATCTCCAGCATGGTAGTTTATGCATTCTGGTCCGGATGTCTCAAAGGCGTCTGGTTCGAATTTACCTGGCAAGCTGTTATAGGAGCTGCCATCCTTGAGTTCTGAGAAATCTATAACTTTTGCCGGTTTTTCAAAGAAGGTATAGAATACGTTCGGATCTGTGATAACGGTGTATGAGAATACATTTGAGGCCAGCACCAAGTTTATCAATATAATAAAAGCCACCTTTTTCATTCTAACCCCCCCTTGTCTTATAGGTTCCCCTCTCCAACTGATTTAACCTGACATACAAAATGCAATAATCGTGCTGAAACTCGGCTGATAATTTTAAGCTAATTATTACAATGAGATATAGCTTATTCAGAGGCTGTCACGAATGCAAATTATGAATCAAATCACCCAGATTTTATGAAATCTTTTTCACACTCCGCCTTTGCCCGCAAACGCCGGACCACCATCAGCAGTCCGAGCAGAAAAATCCTTTGCTTGTGACTCTTTTTTTGGACATTTTTCCGCCTTTTTTAGATCCAATCCATTGAAGTGATGGTGTTGCCTGGAAGCATAGACGGAAAGAACCTTGCGGCTGAGGCCATCTACGTTTCCGGCCGTTTTATCGACAGGCCTTGGCTCTGTATAGGGGGATTTACGATCGCCTTACTTGAAGGTGGCAAGGTATCGCCAGGCGCTCAATGTTGGCTTTGTGGGAGGATCAGCGACCACCAGCAGAGTTGGGGGTATGAGGATGGCTCCTGGAAGGGGCCGGTGCCAACTCTGCTGGTGG
>CAMYLH010000386.1 GCA_947259065.1 uncultured Desulfobacterales bacterium | reverse complement strand
CGGCATATCCACGATGCGGAAGATCCCTGCCACAGGGGGTTTGCATGCTTTCGCCGGCTGATTGATAAGTACCGCCCGGCCTATTTCATTCACGGTCACATTCACAAAGAATTTTCCGATCCATCCGAGCGGATAACGGTTAGCGATAGGACCCAAGTGGTGAACACTTATGGATATTGCCTTCTGGAAATCGAGAGTCGTCCCCGGATGCGAAATAATCGTTTTTCTCCTAACAAACAGGCTGAGCCACTGCCAGCGGTTAAAAGCTTCACGGATCAGCAGAAAAAAGAAGCTGCTTTTGACGCCAGAGACCGGGGAATCCGAACGGTCCCGATGGATCGGATCGTGGGTAGCGTCGGCCGTTATCAGGATTTTGACAGTCGTTTTAGATTCAAGCACAACATGCCTTCGGAACGGTTGCAGTGGATCACGGACGCCATGCGCCAGGGACGGCCGCTTGGACCGGTGAAGCTATATCAGATTAAGGATGACTATTATGTTCTGGATGGCAATCACCGGATTTCAGCGGCCAAGCAAATGAATCATGATGAAATTCTGGCCCATATTTTCGAGTTTATTCCCTCGGAGAATACCCTCCAAAACATCCTTTACCGCGAGCGAGCGGAATTTAGCGACCGCACTCAGCTCCCCGATGAAATTAACCTGACGGAAGTCAGTCAATATGATCATCTGCTCGATCAGATAACAAATCACCAGGAAAACATACAGGCTGAACAGGGGGCCACGATTTCATTTGAAAATGCGGCCCTGGATTGGTACAAAACTGTTTACCGTCCCCTGCGCACCATTATCAAAAGGGCTCGCTTGATTGAGTCTTTTCCCGGAAGGACCATCGCCGATCTTTATGCCTATATGACGCTTCATCACTGGAAAGAGGGTCGAAAACGTCATTACGGAATCGGCATTGATAAACTCATAACCAAAAATATGGAGGATTTCCGAAAAAAAATGGCTGTTTTAAAAGACGCTGAATATCCCGAAATGAAACGGGGAATAACCGTTTTCATTTTGATGAACGTTCAAGCCAAAAAGGAGTTTAAGCTCATTGAGAAGCTCTATGAGCTTGAAGAAGTCAGAGAGATCCATTCTGTCCACGGTGATGTCGATCTTCTGGTGAAAGTGGTCCTGACCCGTGATCTTCTCAGTTCGGATGCCGAGATCATCTCCCAGTTTGTGCATGAAAAGGTCCGCCAGCTACCGGGGGTCAACAGCACCAACACCCTGATCCCCGGTTTTTCCAGGATAAAGACGTTTGAAGCCTAATCGTTAGACTCTTATCCGGCTTTTTCAGACTACTTGTAGTAAGAAAATGGAGATTTCAGGTCAGCCGCTGGCTAAAAAAACAGCCAGTCTGATCGGAAAAGAAACTTTGATATTATCTGTTCAGCCACAAAGACACCAAGGCACTAAGATTACAGTAAAATTTATTGGTTCCTTATCTATAATTGATTTGATGATTTAACATACAAATCATCCCTTCGTGGCTTGGTGGCTTAGTGGCAAAACTGTTTTTTTAATGCAGTCTTATATAAGGCACCAAAGGTGCTAAAACCTGACACCCGACACCTGAAACCTATTTGGGATATTAACGAATCGGTGTGCTTGCTGCCCCGCAGAGGCCACTTTTTCTGAGCGTATCTTGGAGAAAGCTTAGGACTTTTGACGAAGTCTTTTGATTCGCTCCACGGCAAAGACATATTCGATCATATCGTCCATGTAAGAGCCCAATGCCTCCCGGTAATGGTCGATCGCCTTAATTTTCTCCCCACTGCCCTCGGCCCATAAGGCCAGTGCGACTCGACCGCTGAGTACATACTCCGGGCTTTCACCGGCTTTTTCCACCAGGGATTCCGCCGTTTCCCGGCCCAGCAGGCACTGTGCAATCAATCGGTACCACGCTTCTTCGGTGGTGTGCAGATAATTGTCCAGCTCCGCCAGGGCCTCTTCCTTGCGGCCCATGTTGAGTAAAATTTCGGCCGCCAGCAATCCAACCTGCAACCGCCCCGCATTTTCCCGGCCATTAAGAGATAGATATTTATGCGCATATTGCAGCGTCGGCTCCCAGTCCTCTTCCATGGCACAGTAAAAAACCATCGCGACCAGCAGGTCCCCGTCAGCGGGATCTATTTTCAGGATCTGTTCCAGCAGCGCCCGCTTGGCCTGGGGAGCCAGCGAATCCTGGCCGAGTTGCGCCAGCAGCGGTGCCAGAAGGGCCTGGCGTTCGGCCAGCTCAGGACGTGATTGTTGAAATTCTTGGGCAAATTGGTCAAGTTGCACCTGATACTGCCTGTGGGCCTCCGGGTCTTCAATACCCGCCAGTTTTTGCTGTTGTGTTTTTTCTAGCCGGGCCAGAGCCAAAAAGTGAAGCCAATTTTCACGTCCGGTCGCCAGAACGACGGGTTGCAACAACTTTTCGACCCTGGTCGTATCGTGATTCCGGTCGGCAACCAGTGCTGCGACATAACGCAGCCACTGGCGTTCATAATCCGTGTATCCTCCCTGCAGGAATGCGTCTTCGGCAATCTTGCCTTCCAGAACCCGCACCAGGTAACCGAAAAACTCATGCGGCGACCGCCAGTCCAGTGCGAGCAGGTCCCGGCCATAGGGACTGGCAGCCGACCGGCCGGCCAACCAGTCGATTAAAAAGAGCATCCATCGTGCTTGAGCATTTTTGTCGTCCATCGACAATGCTTTTTCGAACAGCGGCCCGGCTTTTTCGTGGTCGCCGGCACAAAAATGAATCATGGCTGCGGCCAGCACGAGGGTGGGATCAATGCTGGTTTCCAACTCCTGACCCGCCAGCGATTGGGCTTCAGCCCAGCGTCGCTCTTCAGCCAGATCCAGTATGTTTTTAATTTTGGCATCAACGGACAGGTCCAGCACCCCATTCCATTTCACCTTTCCGGCTTTTAATTCCTGCAAAAAACCAACCGCCTTATTAATGGGCAGCACCATACCCATGTCTGACAGCAGAGTGGGAACCGGCACAGGGCCGGAGAGCCATTCCATGGCCACGCCGGAAGCAATTCCGATAACTTTGCCGTAAATATCGATAACCGGTCCGCCGCTATTTCCCCGGTGAATGGAGGTATCCACTTGCAATAAATTTTCGAAGGCTCGGCGGACATGGCCTTGTGTCACGCTGACGTTGACAATGGATTCCTGTGTGCGGCTGCCCAAGGGGAATCCAAGGGCAATCACCGGCGATAACTTGGGTACCGTCAGCGCCTCCATTTTTTCATCCAGCGGCAGAGGATGGAGTCCTTCCGGCACATGATCGATCTTGAGCACCGCAAAGTCATCTTTAAGGGGTGAGCTGATCAGCTGCCAGGTTCGATCCGGCGATCGGGCAACACCGGCGATGGTCAGGCGGGGCTCGCCGTCCGTACGAAATGCCAAAGACAGGCCATAGATGTCATCCAACTCGGCACTGTTTGATAACCGCGGCAATCGTTTGAAGGCCTTCTCGCCTTCAAACCACAGAAAGACGCGATAGCCTAGCTGTAGAGAGCCGTGTTGATTCACGAGTCGACGAATCCCCCTCGCTACGATTTTGATAAACACGGTTTTCACCGGCGCTGAGCCAGTATTCGGTTAAAACAAAAGCGACGGATTTTGCATATCGGTTGGCATACTTTTCGAAAATCTTTTCGGTGTCTTTTTGCCTGAAAACGAAAAAAAACCAGGCCAGTATCGCCAGTATCGCTGCGACAGCGATGACCAGGGCAAGCTGGCCGATCCGTTTTTTCAAGGATCGGATTTCCTGCACCGGCGGTTGCATTGCTTCGCGGCGGCGACGCATGGCGGATTCAATCTCTTCTTCTTTTACACGGGAGAGGCTTTCAGCAACTTCGGCCATGGATTGGGGACGCAGGTTGGGATCCTCCGCCAACATGGTTTTTAGCAGCACGATGATTTCAACCGGCAGGGGCAGCGTGTCGATTTCAGCTTGATAATCCGCCAAATTATGTTCAGCCGTGAGCAACTCCACGAAAATTTTTCCCAATGACCAGATATCGCTGCGGAAATCCAGTGGCCGCTGGTGAATGATGTCCGGATGGCAGGACAGCAGTTCCTTCAGCATGGGCCCGGGTCGATCCAATTTGGGATCGAAAAAGCGGGAAAGTTTGTAGTCGATTTTAATTTCTAGGTCGCCATCATCACCTTTGATCACTAGAATGTCATCCAGAATCAAATGGGGAATGAAGTGACCGATGCGGTGAAGGCCTTCCAGGATGGCGGCTATCCGGTAAAAGAGCTGGAAAGCGACCCGGTAGTCCTGAAAGACTCCGGACGCAATTAAATTCCCCCAATTTTCCGTATCCAGCCATTCGCTGACCCGGTACCACAGGCCGTCGGATGATTGCCGAATCTCAAAATGCCTGACAAAATATTTTTCGGGAAGTTTCTTAAGTTCTTCCAGCTCATTTTTAAGGCGTTCAGCGATTTTTTTGTCAACTCCGGACTGCGGGCTAAAGATACGGATCATGACCGATTCTTCAGTCTGCTCCTTGACAGCATGACACAGGATCGTGGCATATCCTTCGTGGAGAACCTCGATGATCCGGTAACCATCAATGGTTTTTCTGCCCTCCTGGACTTCGCTTCCGCAGGCAGGACAGGTGGTGATATCTTCGGCCAGCACCTGTTCGCAGTTTTGGCATAACTTCATAGGCTTTTCACCGCACGGTCGAAAGGTTTAAGCTGAATTCCATGTTTCACCCAATGGGTGAACGGCCAATCCAAACAATGGAGTAAAAAAAATCTGGAACCGATCATTTACGATGACGAAGTATGACAAAGGATGGATGGTGTGTCAACTATGGAGGGAAGGCTTTAGGAAGCCTTTATCTCAA
>CAMYLH010000385.1 GCA_947259065.1 uncultured Desulfobacterales bacterium | reverse complement strand
GGGAGCAACGATCCGCTGCTTGACAGAGCCATTTCCCTTTTTAACAGCCACTATCCCGATCAGGTGGCTGTTTTCGGAAATCTTGGCAGTATGGGCGGTTTGAGCGCATTACGAAACAATCTCTGTCACATAACATCCAGCCATCTGCTGCAGGAAGATGAATCGGAATATAATTTTGATTTCGCCTTTAAGGAGCTCGATCAAATGCCGGCGATTGTCAATTTTTGCCGGCGAGAGCAGGGAATCCTGGTGCAAAAGGGTAATCCCAAAAGCATTTCATCGGTCGCAGATTTAGGCCAGGCAGGGGTGAAAATCGTTAATCGATCACTGAGTACCGGCACGCGCCTGTTGCTGGACCGGGAACTGAAAAAAGCCGGGGTCAACGGTGATAGAATTGAGGGCTACTCTGTTGAGGTTTCCCGCCACCTGGATGTCGGATTGGAGGTCCTGTCAGGCCGTGCGGATGCAGGCCCCGGAATTCGTGCCGTTGCCGGCTTGTTGGGTATTGACTTCATCCCGCTGCGATGGGAACGGTTCGATCTGATGATATCCAAAAAGTGTTTTTTCGATGAGGGGATTCAGCGTTTTTTGGGCCTGCTGCATGAAAAAGAATTCCGTGAAATGGCATCCCGTCTGGAAGGATATGATGTCCATTTTGGCGGCAAAATGGTATTTCCAACCGATTCGCGAAAGGAGGATTAAGTGTTTCGAACTCTATCTTTTTTTAGTATCTTAATTTTGAATTTATTGCATTTTATGGCAAAATATTTTCGCCACCAAGACCCTAAGGCACAAAAAGGATTACTAACCAACGGTGTTCCTTCGTGTCTTTGTGCCTTTGTGGCAACTTTTCCGGCTCGTTCGGTTTAGGTAAAGGAGCGAAGAATGAAACGATTTTACACGGTGGTCGCAGGTTTGATTGCAGTTATCTTTTTCATGTCATGGGGGGCAATGGCTGAAGAAAAAATCTTAAAGATGTCGACCACGACAAGTACTCAGGCCTCCGGTCTGCTGGATGTGTTGCTGCCCGAACTGGAAAAAGACACCGGCATTCAGGTGAAGGTAATTGCCAAAGGAACCGGGGCGGCCATTCGGGATGGAATGGACGGCAACGTGGATATCATTTTTGTACATGCCAAAGCGCGGGAAGAAAAATTTGTTGAAGACGGCTACGGAACGAAACGTTATGCGGTCATGCACAATGATTTTGTCATTTTAGGCCCTGCCGATGATCCGGCAAAAATCAAGGGAATAGCCAATGCTCCGGAAGCACTGAAAAAAATCGCCGATTCAGATGCCCTTTTCATTTCGCGTGGAGACGACAGCGGCACCCACACCAAAGAGCAGGCGCTTTGGCAAAACACGGGTATGGAACTTGAAAAGATAACCAATACCATCGTCAAAAAAGGCAAAAAACGGGAGATTGCCTTCGTTCACCCCGCTGGTTCGGCAAAATGGTATCTATCCATCGGCCAGGGCATGGGAAAAACCATCATGTTTGCCGATGAAAAACAGGCGTATACACTGGTGGACAGGGGAACTTATATCAAGTATAAATTCGGCCGTGATGTGCCCGTCGAGCTGGATGTTCTCTGCGAGGGCGATCCGTTGCTTGCCAACCCTTACGGCATCATTCCGATAAATCCGCAAAACCATTCCCATGTAAAGAATAAACTGGCTGAAGAGTTCGCCCAATGGCTGGTTTCAGACCGGGGGCAAGCGGTTATCGCCGATTACAGGCTGCTGGGTAAGCAATTATTTTATCCGGATGCGGTTAAATAGGAAATAGGTTGGCCGGTTGAGCTGGTTGGCCGGTTTATTGGAGGAATATTACCGCATTTAGAAACCCAAAAGGTCGACAGGCCCAACAGGCCAACGGGTTCAACAGGCTAACGGGCTAACGGACTCAACGGACTAACGGGCACAACCGGCAAAACGGACCTAACTTATGGATCTTCTCATAGACAGCTTTATTTCAGCCATACTTCTGGTGGTTTCGCTGGATGGTGAAATGATCTCCATTGTCGGCGTTTCTTTGAAAGTCAGTTGTGCGTCGACATTTTTTGCGGCCCTGATCGGTGTGCCCATGGGTTTTTCGATCGCCTTCAGCGAATTTACCGGAAAACACATGATGATCACCGTGTTGAATACCTTGCTGGCACTTCCAACGGTGGTTATCGGCCTTTTTGTGTATGCCTTTGTTTCGCGCAGAGGGATCTTCGGGCCGCTGGATCTTCTTTATACTCAAAAAGCGATGATCGTCGGCCAGATTATTTTAATTGTTCCGGTGGTGGCCGCATTTACGATTGCTGCCATCAGCCGGATCGATGAGCGTTATCGTAAAACAGCGATGACGCTGGGGGCGAATAGAGCTCAGACCGCCTGGATCATTTTTAGGGAAGCACGGTTTGGCATTTTGTCGGCCGTCATTGCCGCTTTTGGCAGAGTAATATCCGAAGTCGGCATCAGCATGATGCTGGGGGGCAATATCAAGGGATTCACCCGTACCATGACCACGGCGATGGCCCTTGAATACGATAAAGGGTCTTTCACCCTGGCCATTGCCCTTGGCATTGTCTTGCTGGGGTTAAGTTTTGGCATGAATTTATTGTTTCATTTTTTCCAGGGAAGAGTGCGGGTTTGATGGTATATCTCGTTTCGCAACTGACAAAGTTTTACGGGGAAAAAAACGTCCTGGATATACCGCGGCTGGTCATCGAGCCGGGAAATATTTATGCCCTCCTTGGGACAAATGGCGCCGGCAAAACAACGCTGTTAAACATCCTGGGATTTCTTGAGTCTCCCACCTCCGGTTCGATTCACTACCGCTCGCAATCGGTGCGAAACATCGAATCCGAACTTCAGCGCCTGCGCAAGGAAGTCATTTTGGTTGACCAACATCCGATTCTGTTTACAACAACAGTTTATAAAAATCTGGAATTCGGATTGAGAATCAGGGGAATTGGAAAAAATAAACGGGCTCGTATCATTGACGAGATGTTGGATCTGGTAGGGATGCAGCATTTTGCCAAAGCCCGGGCCCAGCACCTTTCGGGCGGCGAAACCCAGCGGGTAGCGATTGCCAGGTCTCTGGCACTCGAGCCCCGGGTGTTTCTCTGTGATGAACCGACTGCCAGTGTCGATGTCGAGAATCAAAATATCATCATTAACATCATAAAACAGATCAATGAGAATAAGAAAATCACGGTCCTGTTCACCACTCATGACCGTTTGCTGGCAGCAGGATTGGCGCATCATACCCTGGTGCTGGATCACGGGCGACTTGTGGCGAGCGTCTATGAAAATGTATTTAGCGGGGTCTTGGGGCAGGACAGTTCCGGAAATTTGTGTTGTGCCATCCACGATAAAATTTCGCTCCAAATCCCGCAAAAGAACCTCAACACCGGAAGAAGAGTTCGTGTTGTTATCGATCCTGAAAAGATAGATCTCATGGATTTTGATGATAGAGCCCGTGAGTTAAATTCCATCCGCGGAAGGGTCATCCGGGTCATGGCGGAAAACTCCAAGGTTCGGTTGGTAGTCGATGCAGGCATCAATATTGCGCTGCTGATTTCCCAAAAAAAATACGAGCAAATCCGGCCCCTTTTTCTGTTTTTACCTTAAAAAATCTCATTAATATATTGAAATCAATGCAGAATACGTGCTATGAGTTTCGTTTTTTTAAACCCATCATTTCCCAATTTCCATCATGCCACTATTCCAATTGTGAGCGAAGCGAACTAACCTGTTCCCCTTGCTTGACGGAAATCCCATTTTAATTGTATTAATCCCAATTGGAATCGATTTTATAGCGCCACATACAGGGCGGTTTTCAGGAGATTTGCGACAATGGTTTTCCCGGTATCCGGTGTTGAAGTAAACCCGTTGGTCCCTTTCGTGGTCGCTTTTATCATCTCATTTTTTACCTCAATGGGCGGGGTATCCGGTGCGTTTTTGCTGCTGCCCTTTCAGGTGAGCTTTTTAGGCTATACCGCGCCATCGGTGAGCGCAACCAATCATGTGTTTAACATTCTGGCAATTCCCAGCGGGGTTTATCGATTTGTCAGAGAGGGGCGAATGCTCTGGCCCTTGACATGGGCGGTTATCATCGGAACATTGCCCGGTGTGTTTATCGGCGCCTGGGTCCGAATCGTTTACCTGCCTAATCCCGATAGTTTTAAACTTTTCGTGGGTTTCATTCTTTTATACATTGGCTGGCGACTGCTGCTGGATGTTTGCCGACGGAAAAGCGATAACAAGGCAAAAGGGTCAACGGGGCCAGCCGGTACAACTCATTCCGTGCGCGTAATTTCCAGCACTCTTCGGAAAGTGGAATTTGATTATGACAGCGAAATATTCATGTTCTCAACACCCATGGTCTATGGTATCTGCCTATTCGTAGGCATTGCAGGGGGAATTTATGGAATCGGCGGTGGATCAATTGTGGCACCCTTTTTTGTTGCCATTATCGGTCTGCCGGTTTATGCGGTGGCCGGGGCAGCTCTGATGGGGACATTTGTGACCTCTATAGCTGGAGTAGTTTTCTACCAGATCCTGGCTGAGTTTCACCCCCATTTGTCGGTAGTTCCGGATTGGCGCCTGGGAGCCATTTTTGGTATTGGCGGGATATTGGGAATGTATTTAGGCGCTCGCACTCAGAAATACGTGCCCGCCAAACTTATAAAAGGTATGTTGTGCGTTTGTGTACTGCTGGTAGCGGGAAGCTACATACTTAATTTTTTCCACTTCAGCAGGTAAGCGATCGCAATGCCGGATATAAATGCGGCAGCCAGATTGGTGGCCAGCGTAATTCCTAAAATGATCAGGCAGACAAACAGCTCTTTACGTTCTTTTATGTCCAATACCGTCAGAGCCAGTTGACTGC
>CAMYLH010000384.1 GCA_947259065.1 uncultured Desulfobacterales bacterium | reverse complement strand
ATCAGACCCGTAACCGAGCTCCAGCCCACCCAGTTTGCCATAGGCAATGACAACAAATCCCTTTTCGTAGCGTTTATTGCCCAGCCGGCAGATGGGCGTGCCATGCTTTGACACCAGGTGGTTCCAAGCTAGATCTACAACTTCACTGAGAATGGTTTCGGCAATCTCCGAGAGAAAGTCGCTCACCCGCATCAATGGCAGGGTGCCGGTGACATCGGCCGCCGCCACACGCAGCACATTGATCTGTTTGAAAATGCACAGTTGTTCAATCTGGTACTCTAGGTCATCGATGGGTACCTGGTCTAGTCGCTGGCGCAGGGCCTTTTTCATTTCGATTTTTTGCGGTGGTCGATAAAGCGTACGCGGGTCAAGCAGTTCATCCAGAAGCACCGGATGCTGCGCCAGAAAGGATGAGATCCAGGGACTGGCTGCAGAAAGTTTCACCAGATGGGAAAGGGCTGTCGGGTTCTCAGTTTCACCAGATGGGAAAGGGCTGTCGGGTTCTCCAATAATAAGGCCAGATAACTGGTGCGTCTTTCAATGGTTTTGATCAGGTCGATGATTCTGTGAAGCGTGATCAGCGGATTTTCACACGTACCGATTTCTTTCAAAAAACGGGGTGCCAATTGGTCAAGGCGCCGACGGCCTCGGGGACTCAGAGCCCTTGTTTCCGGATCATTTTTCAAATAATCCAGTAGCTTGATGACTTCGTCCGGACGATCATAGCCCATCGCACTGAGCATATTTTCTGCCCGTTGGCCGGCTGGCGGGTTTTGCCAGATGATTTCCGATGGGTCATCAATGTTTCTCTGCCTGTCATCCGTATCACCGGATTCCAAAAGCATCTGGAAGTGGCCGTGGACGATATCCCTGTGATTCTTTAAAGCCGTGTTGAATGACTCCTTGTCAGGAAAACCCATAGATACCGCCAGCCGCAACTGATCGTGGTCATCCGCCGGCAGCTTGTGGATTTGCTGATCGGAGAAGGCCTGGAGACGGTTTTCGATATTTCGTAAAAACACATAGGCATTAATCAGTTCATCACAGACTTCTTGCGGGATAAAGCGCTCGTCGGTCAGCGTTTTTAATACCTTCAATATCCCCGGGTTCTGGAGGGCGGGAGTTACCCCGCCGCGTATCAGCTGGAATATCTGACCGAAAAATTCAATCTCACGGATTCCACCCGCGCCGAGCTTGATATTGTTTTCCATGCCCTTGCGTTTGACTTCCAGGGCAATCATTTGTTTCATTTCCCGCAGGGATTCAAAGGCGCTGTAATCCAAATATCTGCGGTAAATAAACGGATGAAGCCGGTCTAGCAAAAGGGCGCCTGCGTCCTTGTCACCGGCCACAACCCTGGCTTTGATGAGGGCGTAGCGCTCCCATTCGCGTCCCTGTTGTTGATAGTATTGTTCCATGGCTTCAAAATCCATGGCCAGAGGTCCGCTTTCGCCGAATGGGCGCAGGCGGGTATCAACCCGAAACACGAAGCCGGCCGCCGTTAGCTGACCGATGACCTTGATCAGGCGGCGGCAAAGACGGGCAAAGAATTCATCATTGCCCATCGGTTCTTTTGCTCCGCGGGTGTCACCCGCCTTCGGGTAGGAGAAAATCAGGTCGACATCGGAAGAAAAGTTAAGCTCCCGGGCACCCAGTTTGCCCAATCCCAGAATAACCAGATGCTGTGTTGAGCCATCTGCCGCCGTCGGCGTACCATACCGTCGGCACTGCCATTGATAGAGCGTGTTGAGTGCATGTTCCAGGCAGGCATCCGCAAATGCAGAAAGGTCGGACACGGTTTGCGACAGATCCGCCCATCCGGATAAATCGCGCCAGGCAATGCGGACCAGTTCACGATGGCGATAACGGCGCAGCAGGTGGCTCAAAGTTCCTTCATCGGTAACGCCGGAAAGTATCGCCTGCAATTTTTGAAGGTATTCATCCTTGGCGTAAGACCGAATGAGATCACCGCTGTCGATAAGATCAACCGGCATGGCTGGATCCCGCGCACAGCCGGCGGCCACAAAATCACTGAAGGCGAATACCTGCTTTATACTTTTAAGAATTTTCGGGTTGGTAATGGGTGGGATACCCGCAGCATCGGCAGCGTTCAGGTAAGTGAGCCACTTGTGGTTAAATTCATCTGTGAACAATTTTTCTGAGTGGTTAAACAAGGCCCCATGTCCAAAGTAGAAAAAAGTAAATTTCTTAAATTATGAAACCTGAGAAACATTATTTTCGAATGGATATTCAATAATCAAGTCCGGCTTGTCCGGGTTAGCTATATGTACCCTTTTGCCTGCCACTCCCGCAACCGTTGATAGGCATGGCGGGCATAATTTCCCCGTTGTGTGAACTGTAAATAGCGTTGGTATTCTCGGCCGGCGGGAGGGTATTTCTTCATTCCCTCATAAGCGTAACCTTTGAAGAAAATGATGTTGGGATTGCCGGGAAGCTTTTTGTCATAGCTTGAAAATTCTTCCAAAGCACCTTCGAAATCTTTCAGCTGGATTTTGGCAAAGCCGCTCAGGTGATAGGCCTGGGGTTCTGCAGGATAAACCTTTTGGGCCATTTCTGCGTATTGCCGGCCGATGGTCCATTTTTTTTGGACCAACTGGCTCATGGACATCATAACCAGCGCAGTATAATCGTTGGGTGCCAGTTTTATAGCTTTGCGCAGGTGAATATCAGCTTCAGAAAAATTATTGGCGGCCATTTCCTTCTGACCTTTTTGAATTTCATCGATGGCGCCTTTTTGGGATCGCAGTTTCGCGGTATTGTCCATGAAGCGCTCACGGTACATCGGCTTGTTTTTGGCCGTTTTATATTTCATGTCTACCGTTTCAACCGCTGTGCGATAGCGTTCGTCACTCATGGGGTGAGTGCTGAACATAAGTTCGATGGCACTGGGTTTGTGCTTTCCCATACTCTGCAAAACGTCCATCAGACCCACCATCCCCTGGGAACTGTATCCGGCACGCACCATGTATTCCATTCCCAGTGCGTCTGCTTCGCGCTCGTTGTCACGGCTGTAACTTGCCAGCAGTGCACCGGCTCCCAACTGGCCCAGCTGGGACGCCAGGTTACCATAACCGGCGCCTTGAGTTCCTGCTGCCACAGCCAGTCCGCCGACGACCGCCTGGGTGAGCATACCCTTTGACATCTGCTCGGCGGTGTGCCGGGCATTTACATGGCCCAATTCGTGGCCCAGTAATGCCGAGAGCTCGGCCTCGTTGTCCAGGGAAAGTAATATGCCCCGGGTGCAGGCAATTGTCCCACCGGGAAAGGCGTACGCATTGACATAGGTTGCATTGACCACATGAAAATTATAGGGCATGTGCGTTCGATGGGTCTGCGCGGCGATATTTTTTCCGGTACGATCGATGTAGTCAATCAACCGTTTATCTTGAACCGTCCCATAGTCCGCCGAAAACTGGTACGGTGAGTTCTGTTTATCGATTTGAATTTCCTTGTCTTCGGACACCAGCATGAGCTGGCTTCTGCCGGTAACGGGGTTGGTGGCACAACCGGCAACCAGACCGGCGGCGGCCATGGATGAAAGCTGCAGAAACGCCCGGCGACTCATCTTTCCTGCTGTTGGAACCGGTATAGTATTGCGCACCATAACACCTCCTGACGAAATTCGATTTATTCGGATAAAGTGTTTTCTATTCAGATTGCGGTAAGGGTCGCGGAAAAAATAAATCCACAAAGATTGCGCCGGATTTTGATTCGTCTTCAAGGCTGGCTAAAAGACAAGTCCGACGTGGCGTAGTGATTTATTTATTTCTGAGGCCCTGAGATCCTTTTGTAGCCTTCGAGCAGACGATTTCCTAGTGTTGCGGCAAGTTGTTTGAAAAATACGATCCCGTTGGCTGGATCTTTTTCCAGTACTTTTGTCAGCTTTTCGCTATCTGTTTTTAAAAGCTTTGTCGGTTCCAGACATTCCGCCGAGGCCGAATATCTGTCGCGTCCGATTAAGCTGGACCATCCAAATGCCTCACCATTTTGGCTGACATCGTAAACCCTCTGGTCGCTTTCACCAACACCCAACTTGACACGTCCGTTAAGCAAGACGTAAAAAAATAGCGCCGGATCTTTTTCCCGAAAGAGTATATCACCTTTTTCATGGGATACCATTTGAGACATATCCATGAACTTTTTGATAAAATCCATGCTGGTACCCATCAAAAGCTCTTCACAGGTTCAGGGTTCAAGCCCGCCCTTGCGCGACTTGGGTAAGGTAAACCATCATCCGTTTCGAGCTGACAGCTAGAGGCAGTATAAACCATCGACGTTAATTCGGTCTGGGCCAGGGGTTCAAAGGTTACAGCCGATGGACGTTGCACACAATATTGATCAAAATCCATAGTACCCGATATATCCCATTGGGTGAAACCACTTTATACAAACAAAGAACAAAGAATCCATTTGATGTGAGCTGTTTGGTGTTATTCAACCCTGAACCGCTTAACCTAAAGAGAACAAACGAATCCAGTGAGATTTATAAAATAAAGCCGGAAGCATGTCAAAAAAAAACCTTAATGGAACAGACGATTCTTAAACTTCGCTTTCATTTTTTTAATGTTGCGATCGGATGGAATTCTCGAAACATTAAATTGCATTCTTACATTTTTGTAATATGCCCAGTTCATTTTCACTATTATGCAATTTTAAATTGACATTAAGGACATTTCCAATTAAGTTGAGCGGACGTTTTTGTTTAAAATAATTGAGTGGTGGTTTCAAAACACACTGTGAATACGATATAAGTCCATAATCAACGAAAAAGGCAACCTTGGCGTATTGGAAAAATTTCCTGCACTCCAATACACGAGCATTTCAGCAATCCCGTCTCGCATTATTCCAGCCTTATTATTCCGGTGGATAGCCCATCACCTTTGCTCATCGCTGCCCAATGGATATTGACAAAGACGACTCCGGGAATTCCCGGCCGGAAATTTTATCCGATACTGAGTTGACAAAAGGAGATTGAAGAAAATGTGCCGCTTATTTGCCATAACCAGCAAAGAACCGTTGTCTCCCATGGTTGCCGTTGAGGCCTTAAATGTCATGCGGGAAGGTCATGATTGTTCCGGTGTGGGTCTTTTCCTGCGGGACCTGGCCGGACCGTTTGAGGATATGAAAAACGCGCCCATATTGTCCGGAATTTTCTCGGAAAAAGGATTAAGGCGTCTGGATTCTTTCATGATGGACCTCGGTTTTATGACAAAATATAAAATCACAATTAAAGTGCCGAAAACGCCACCGCCCGGGATCCCGAAGCGGGATGTATACTTGATCCGGGCCTACGAATATCCGGAAGAATGGGATGATCTAAGCGACCAGGAACGAATGCAGCGCTTGCTGCCGATCCGGCTGCAACTCCGGGCCATGGGTGAGGAAAAGCAGGATATGATTGTTTTTTCTTTCTGGCCCGATGTAATCATGATCAAGGAGATCGGAGATCCCCTGCTAGTGACCAATCATTTGAAACTCGATCGCAAGGAACTGAATGCCCGGGTAATCATGGCCCAGGGCCGGCAGAATACCAACTACGGAATTACCCTTTACGCCTGCCATCCCTTTTTCATCCAAGGGTACTCCACCATGACCAATGGCGAAAACACGGCCTTTTTGCCCATCAAGGCCTACCTGGAGTCGCGTGGCTATCCCGGGTACATCGGATATGAATCCGACTCGGAGGTTTTCAGCCATATCCTGCATTACACCATAGTGCAGCTGGGTCTGAATCTGGAGACTTACAAGCATGTCATCACACCGCTTCAGCAGGACGATATTGTCAATCACCCGGACGCAGTATTTTTGAAGA
>CAMYLH010000383.1 GCA_947259065.1 uncultured Desulfobacterales bacterium | reverse complement strand
AGCTGAGAATTTTTTCTTTTATCCCCAGGGTGTCTCCTTCCACCGGACGCCATTCATAGTGGGTGTCATAATCTTTAAATTCGATTTCTGGCTTGGGCATGTTTTCCCTCCTTATTTGTCAATTGTCCTCTGTTCTCTGTCATCTGCCCTCTGTCCTCTGTTCTCTGCCATCCGGCATCTGTCCTCTGTCATTTATCATCTGTCGGCTCGCCGTGCTTCTTAAGCTCGGCCAATAATTTTTCCGGTGAAACCGGCAGCTTTTTAATCCTGATCCCGGTGGCATCGTAGATCGCATTGGTGATGGCCGACATCGTTGGATTTAGCGCCGGTTCGCCGATGCCTTTGGCGCCATATGGCCCGTTCGGTTCGATCGGTTCTACCAGAATCGGTTTTATCTCGGGGACATCCAATGCACTCGGGACAATGTAATCCACAAAATCGGGATTGATGATCTTGCCGTTTTCGTAAGCCATATTTTCCATCAGGGTCCACCCGAGACCCTGGGTTACACCGCCACGGATCTGTCCTTCCGTGGCCATCGGATTGATGGCGCGACCGACATCGTGGGCACCCACAAAATTGGTCACGGTCACCTGGCCGGTGTCGGGGTCGATTTCCACCTCTGCAATCTGACAAGCAAAAGGATAGGCCGGCGAAATATTTCCGTATTTGGTTACAGGATCCGGCAATACCGTCGGCGGATCATAAAATCCGGTGCCAACCACCGGCGCCCCATGCCGGGCGATGGTGGCCTGGCCGGCAACCTCATTAAACGGCAGATGCTTCTGCGGGACACCCCGAACGAAAAATTTGCCTTGACGGCATTCTATATCACTAGAGTCGGCCTCAAGCATTTCGGCTGCTACCTCAGCCAGTTGGCGAAAGGCGTCATTAGCGGCGGCCAGCACACCGTTGCCGCCCATCAAGGTTCCCCGGGTCGCGAAACTTCCCAAGCCAAAGGGAGATATATCGGTATCAACGTCAGCCACATGAACCATCTCCAGGGGAACTCCAAGGCGTTCCGCTGCGATTTGGGCAAACGTGGTTTTCTGGCCCTGGCCCATATCCGATTCGCCGTGATATACCGTCACGCGGCCGTCCCTGCCAACCCGGACGATACCTGCGCCGCCGTCAAACTCACGGGCAAAGGGGCGGTTGCCGGACACATGGTTGCAGCAAGAAAGCCCGATTCCTTTGAGAGGCTCTCTTTTCTGCCGTTTTTTCTGCCAATCAGCCTTCTTCGTGGCCTGGATGACACAGTCTTTCAAGCCCGAGCTGTTTATTTTCCAGCCGTGAATGCTGGTCTCATTGGGTCCCATACCATTTTTGATACGCAGCTCAGCCGGGTCCATGTTCAATTGATCGGCGATCATGTCTAAAGCCGACTCCAGCACAAAGGTCATCTGAGAGTTGCCGAAACCGCGGAAACAGGCCGTGGGCACCGTATTCGTATAAACGGTATACCCTTTTGAGCGCACATGCTGAAAACGATACAGCGAGTCAACCCGGTAGCAGGCCGTGGCCACAATCACCATGGCATACACCAGCCGGGCGCCGGCGGCACCGACAACCTTTACTTCTTTGCCTGTTAGGATACCCGCTTTGGTGGCGCCCAGTTTGATGTCGATGTACATGGGTACCCGCGGGTTGCCGGCAATAAAATCCTCATATCGGGTGTTGACTAATTTCACCGGCGCTCGCGCCTTTTGGGCCAAAATGGCGGCCACGAGATGGATGTTGTTTTCCATCTTGGCGCCGAAAGCCCCGCCGTAGTCGGGAACGATGACGCGGATATTATCCGGTGAGATGTCTAAGGCCTTGGCATAGGTCATGCGCATCATATTCGGGATCTGGGTCCCGGTCCACATGATTACCCGTCCGGACAGATCAACCTCGGCCAATGTCGCCATGGGTTCCATATAGGCCTGGTACACCTGGTTGAGGTAGTAGCTGTCTTCATAGATGATGTGGGAATCCTTAAAGGCCTGATCAACGTCACCGGCCTCGACTTTGAATTCAGCGGCGATATTTCCAGGTTTGTCATCGTGGACCAAAGGTGCTTCGGCCTGCAAGGCGTCCAAGGGATCGACGACAAAAGGCAGCTCTTCATACTCGACTTCGATCAGCTCCAGGGCTTCCTCGGCCGTATCTTCATCAATTGCGGCGACGGCGGCAATCTCATCTCCGTGAAAGCGGGCCTTGTCGCCGGCAAAGATGGTCCAGTCTTCAGAGCGCGGTCCGAATTTGATGCCCGGGGTGTCGGCATAAGTGACAACCGCTTTGACACCGGTAAGGGCTTTGGCCCTGGAAGTGTCAATATTTTTTATCTTCGCGTGAGGGTAAGGGCTGCGAAGGGTGCGTCCGTAAAGCATGCCCGGCAAAACCAAATCCGTAACGAATTTCGTTTTGCCCATAGCCTTTTGCATCCCATCGATCTGGGGATAGGATTTGCCGACAATGTCTAATTCACTCATTTGACTCCCCCCTTTCGGCTGCCTGGAGGTCTGATTTTGATGGAGTGCAGGATTGGATTGCCGAAACGATCTGATTATACCCGGTACAGCGACACAAATTACCGGCAATCGCCAACTTGATTTCGGCTTCATCGGGATCCGGATTGGCGTCAAGTAAGGCTTTGGCGGCATTGATCATTCCGGGCGTGCAAAAACCGCACTGAACGGCTCCTTTTGCGACGAAAGCGGCCTGGAGCGGATGAGGTTCTTCGGCGGCGATGCCCTCAATGGTCGTGATCTGTCTTCTGTCTGCTTGGGCGGCCAGCAGTAAACAGGAATGAACCGGTCGGCCATCCAATAAAATGGTACAGGCTCCGCACTTGCCCAGACCGCATCCCTTTTTCGTGCCCGTCAGGCCTAAATCCTCACGCAGAACATCCAACAGAACCCGATTGGGTTTGACTTCCAGATGATATTCTTCCCCGTTGACGGTGATATTGATCGGAACGCGCATATCTAATTTCCTCCGCCGTTTTTGAGAGTAGTCAGCACTTTTTGTGCACACCGATGAATGAAGACATTGATGATGGTTCGTCGGTATGATGCCGTGGCTCGCACGTCATCGATGGGACAGGCAGCTTTTACAGCAATTTTGGCGCAATCCGATACTTTTGTGATGGCCTCATCCAATGTCAATCCAACCAAAACTGCCTCGGCTTCCGACGCCCTGACAGGCGTCGGCGCTACCCCGCCGAGAGCGATGCCGACCTTGGCCAACGTTTTTCGGTCCGATCCGGTCTCGGCCTGAAAAGCCACACCGGCCAGGGATACATCCACCGCTTTTCTTCTGCGAAGTTTCAGATAACAACCGGCCGCGGGTTGTTTGGGAAGTTCGATCACGATTTCTTTTAAGATTTGATCGGATTCCAAAGTAGTTGCGCCGGGCCCGGTGAAAAACGACTCAAGGGGTATTTTCTTTTCCGCCGTTTTAGAGGCCAGGATGAGCTGGGCATTCAGCACCTGCAGGGGCGGAGCCGAATCGGCCGCAGGAGATGCATTGCAGAGGTTGCCGCCGATCGTGCCGACATTGCGAATCTGCCAGGAGCCGATCAGACCAACCGCTTCGCATAAAATCGGAAGGTGTTGTTTCAGGAAAGGATCGACAGCGATATCGGCATGTTTTGCTAAAGCCCCGATCCGCACCCCGGATTTTTCCGATTGAACGAAGTCCAGTTCATTGAGGTTGTGGAGGCTGATGACCCGGCCAGGCTGGATATTTTTCTTTTTCATATTCAACACCAGGTCGGTACCACCGGCGATAACCTTGACATCCGCCCC
>CAMYLH010000382.1 GCA_947259065.1 uncultured Desulfobacterales bacterium | reverse complement strand
CGATGATACCGGCGAGATCGATCACAGGGCTGGCGGGGATCGGCGGGATTTCGGCGGCAAAACCAACAGGAGCTGTGGTGAAAATAAGCAGCACTAAGGCTAAAATAATAATCGATTTAGGCTTTAAAAGCATCGGCTATCTCTCCTAGCTTCTCAATGGCCTCGTAATAGTCCTTAAAGACTGTGTTGAGTTGATCGATGGATGGCTTCGTCTTTTGCTTTTTATGATTTAATACCCATTTAAATACATGGGTTGGGACCCCGGAGATTTCTTCCAGCCCGGATAGAATCTCGCTGTTGTTTTGGGGAACTTCTTTGCCGAGCAGAAAAATGATGCTCTTGAACAAGGGCATGTATCCGGCGATGGAGTCGATAAATCCCCGTGTAAGGATATTTCTGTCGCCTGCGGCCGATATATATCCCTGCCTGAGACCAATAAGTTTCACTTTCAACTCCCGTTCACACTGGTACCGCAGATTCGAATTTTCGATGGTTAAATCCTGAAAAATATCCTCTCCAAAGACAGTTTGATGTAACAATTTTATATTTAAAAACTCAATGGGGAAGACATCCAGGGATTTATGGATGTAGGTCGGGGTCATGATCAGTGGTGCGGCCACTCCCTTTTTGCCGTATTTTTTTCCTAATGGCGCCAGCACTTCGAGAAATTTCAGATCCATCTTCTGTAGAACCACCACCGAGTTAATATCGGATATTTTCGGATCATAGTCCTGAGTCAGTGCACTGCCGACAACGTGGACAGAATGTAGTTTGTCTTGATGATGCGTTAAGACAATATCGAGAAATGGTTTGTAGCGTGCTGAAATATCTGGGTTCAGATTAAAATCACTCATCATTACCTCCCGGCAAGGTGTGGCTAAGACTAAAATCAACGTATACTTCTGTTCGGTTGAGATTTTTATCCGTTAACCAACAAGTCGAAAAAAAGCTAAACTCAATCGGTCATAGAGCCGATACTTTACATGTACAAAAAATAAGACGCTCTCCTTTTTGGTCGCTTTAAACGGCCAAATTGATAGCATTATTAATTGTTTCTGACACTTGTAAATGATCAAGATGACAAATTATTGACACTAAAGCCAATTTTTACTGTCAAATGATTTTTAGCTATTTTGCCCGGTTTAGCCATAACAGACTGAAATATATAATAATTTAAAATTGTTAACAAGATTGGCATGATAGTTGTATAGGTATATAGCAAGATTGTTAAAAAACAAATTTTATTTTGTTCTTTGCGTAAGGTGACAATCCAAAAGCTAAGAATACCGTATCGCAATCATGACATCGAAACCAGACCAGATGAGGTGCTAAAATGGATCAAAGACTCAGCGAAACTCACAGCTTCGATTTTGACATCGGTTATCTTGTAAAAAGTCCTTGCAGAGATTGCACCAGCAGAGAGGTTTTGCCCACCTGTATCGAGGGCTGCAAAATATTAGATCAAATACAAACTGTTCTGGCTGATTCCATTCCCAGTGAAACCAGCATATCACCGGTCGATACCTATGATGTCCCGTCTGAAGTGCTGGAGCAGATATAGCCGGATCCGGCTTATAGCCGATTTTTGACAGTGTACCAGAGCTGGATTAAACATATTGGAAGATCGATGGTGGTGTCTAATAAAATCAATCATCGCATCGATGGCATGCTCGCTTTCATTTAATCCAAGCGTCAATTAATGGTTAGCGCCTGACCCGCTTTGGGCGAGGTCAGGCGAACCTGCCTGGCGGTTGACACCAACTGTCTGTATCGCAGTATTTATGTTTGAAGTCGATGCTGTGCTGATACCTTCCGAATACATATCCATATTTTCCTGCTAAGCCACTTACCATATTTATCTCAATCGTTGCACAAACAACCTACGGAACCCTGCATTCAAGTCCGGACGACTTGACTTTAAGGCGTACTTTAACTATGTGTAATTGATCAGACTCATCCCCAATATTACAAGGGTCTTTATAAAGCCTTAAAGGATAGCTTATGGGAAATCAAAAAAACGAGAAACCCGCCCTTTTAATCATCGATATGGTGAAGGATAATTTCATAGAAAGCAAAAAACTGCCCATCACACCCTTTGCCGCAAATATTATTGCACCATTGAATCGCTTGATACATACATTCAGGAAACATCAATGGCCGGTTGTGTTTTCAACCGATGCTTTCCACCGGGAAGATTTTATCTTCAAAGGTCGGATGCATCCCCATTCTCTATCCGGTACTGAAGGCGCAGAGGTCATCGATGAACTTGATAAAACGGATGATGATTTGTGGCTTCCTAAACCCAAATTTTCGGCCTTTTTTCAAACCGGTCTTGAAAAATGGCTAAGGGAAAAAGAGGTCACGCTCTGTGCGGTCGGCGGGATTTCCACCCATTTTTGCGTTTTAACGACGATCATGGACGCCATCTGCCATGATTTTAAGGCAGTGTTGCTCGAAGATTGCTCGGCGGCGTATTCCAGGGAAGTTCATGAGCAGACCCTGAATTGCTACCGACGTAATCCGCTTTATCCGTTGTTGAAAGTGGCCGCATCGTCGGAATTGGAAGCCGAACTTTTGGAATGACGATTGATCCATTATTGACACATGCAGAATGCTGAATGATTAATTGCGGAATAGTGTCTAATTTTAAAAAAAATTGACTGAGCGCAGCGATATCAACAATTCTTCAATCTTCCATCTTCAATTTTCATTCTTTTTCCGACATTCGTCATTTCGAAAACTTGTCCTCCCAATCAAACTCTCGGGCGGTGACGATATGCTCCATGCGTCGGATTCGGCGTTCCAGATTTTCATACCGTCTCTTGATCCGCCGGGCCGCAAGGTGTCTGGAGTTTGCATAGCTATCATAAAACTCTTGTTCGGCCTCGGTTTTAATGGGGATTACCGGTGCTGGCTTCATCAACAGCGCTAGAATTAGATAGATGCCGATCGCGGGCCAAAAGCCAGTTACCAGAAGAAAGACTATGGCGATGACCCTGGCCCAGAAAATCGAAAAGTTAAAATGCTCGGCCAGTCCTCGGCACACCCCGAAAATAGCACCGTTGCGTGAGCGGTATATCCCACTGCGGGTCAATTTGTCATGATTTCTCATGGTTACAATCCTCTTTTTTCTCGATCCAGCAAGATGGTTTCGAGCGCCTCCACTCTTTCTTCCATAAGAGAAAGGCCCTGGTACATTTCCTGGATAATTTTGGAATCATCAGCCTGGTCTTTGCGGGAAGTTTTGCCTTTCAAGAGTTTAATGGACAGCAGGATCGTTCCCCCGATAATCGCGGGTATTAGCACGACACTTCCGAAAATGATAGCCACGATCAACACTTGATTCATGATTGAGCCTGCCCTGGTTTAAGGTAATTGAAGCGTGCACTTAAATGCTCAACAGATATTTTTCAATTCTGTTTTAAACAATTATAATTAAAATTTGCTTCTATCAATAAAAATTTAACACGCTCAGCGCGATGTGGCAAATTACTTTGCCGAAGACGATTTATCTTTTTTTTCGGCCGGAGGTGTTTTTAACGCCCGCAATTCATTTTCAATCTCTTCGTCCACGGAAAGCCGTTCCAGTTCCTCTTCGAGGGAAGTTTTTTTCCCATAATTGACCAGATCGGCTTCGGCTTCCATGCGTTCGATGTGGTTTTCAAGTTCATCAAATTTCATCATGGTCTCAGAACTATCAATTCGCCGCATCTCTTCTTGAGCCTGCTTTTTCTTCTTCGCATGGATGTGGCGCTGAACCAGCATCCGTTGTTTATCACGTGCGGATTTTAATTTTT
>CAMYLH010000381.1 GCA_947259065.1 uncultured Desulfobacterales bacterium | reverse complement strand
CGCGTTCTATTCAGAATGAACCAGATCAGAATAGCCAGAACGAGGGCAAAAATCAGGCCCAGGTGGGCACGTCCGGCAATCCGCGGCAGCCATGCAAATTCCGGAAAGGAGGGCGTTCCGGGAAAACCGTATCCCTTGGGATCGCGCCAGGGCCCGTAGTAAAGGTGCTCTGCAAACAGAATAGCAACATAATTGAGCATCAGGGTTGTTAAAACTTCATCGACTTTCAGGCTGACCTTAAGAAAGGCCGGGATTCCCGCCCATAGTGCGCCTGCCAGCATCCCGACCATGATCGCAACAGGAAGGACCATCCAGGAAGATAAAAAAGGAGCCCAGAATAACACCACCCAGGTTGCAGCGATACCGCCGAAAGTAAGCTGTCCTTCTGCTCCGATATTCCAGAATTTCAGGCGGAAGGAGATCAAAACCCCTAAACCGGTGAGCATTAAGGGAATGGCCTTGACCAGGGTTTCGGTAAAATTCGGCCAGGTGCCGAATGCGCCCCTGAACATGGCGGCGAATGTCACGAACGGATTGGTTTTAAATATCATCAGCAAAACGGCCGTCAACAAGAGCGAAATAATAAAAGAGGCCAGTGGAACCAGCAAAATGGCTTTACGTGACAGTGTTTTTCTCTTTTCAAAGATAATGCGCATCAGGTATCTCTCAATAATTTGTACATAGAAAAGATAAATCTGAGAATTAAGTAATTATGCCTAACCCGGACGCGCCGGAATTGAAGATTGAAGAATGAAGATTGAATATTTGTGGATATCGCTTCGCTCTGTCATTTTTAAGATCATTATTTAATGATAGAATACCTTACTTCATCACTCATAATTTAAAATTCAAAATTTTCTATTCACTATTCATATTCACTATTCGATATCTTTCTGTAACCACCGACAACGGATCACTCACAACCGAAGAATTGAGTCTTACTCAATACCCGCCATCATCATACCCAGCTTCTCGGTATCCGCTTCCTTGCAGGTCAGGATACCCATGATGCGGCCTTCATATAATACAGCAACTCGATCCGCAACGGTCATCAGCTCTTCCATGTCTTCAGAAATCAGCAAAACCGCCTTGCCCGATTCGCTTTGCGCGATATATTCGGTAGCGCCCACATCCAGGCCTCTTGACGGATAGGCCGCTATGAGCAGTCCGCGGCAGGCATCGATCTCTCGTGCCAGAATAATTTTTTGAACATTGCCGCCGGAGAGGAATTTGGAGTGGGTATGCGGCGTGGGCGTATCGATGTGGTAGGCATCGATCATGCGACGGGCCAACTCCAGAATTCTTACGGGATGCAAAATTCCCTTTTCCGTCAGGGGCGCTTTTCGATAGCCTTTCATGGCAAGGTTATCGGCAACACTCATGTCGCCGGCGACCCCCCGCACATTCCGGTCGGCCGGAATATGGCTGACCCCGGAGCAGATCATATCAAAGGGAGTTTTGTTGGTCTTGACCTCGCCATTGATCCGTATCCGGCCGCCGGTGGTTTTTCGAAGCCCCGTTATAACCTCGGCCAGTTGTTTCTGACCGTTGCCCGCTACCCCGGCGATACCCAGGATCTCCCCTGAGCGGATCTTGAAAGAAATCCCTTTCAACGCCGGCAGCCCTTTATCATCAACTGCCTGAACATTGTTTAGTTCGAGCATTAGGTCGCCCGGGCTGCGGCCACTCTTTTCCACACAGAACAGCACGTCTCTGCCCACCATCAGTTGCACGAGCTCCGTGGGCTCTGTTTCAGCGGTCTTTTTTACCGCGACCAGTCGTCCTTTATTCAGTACCCGCACCCAATCGGAAAATGCAATGACTTCTTCCATTTTATGGGTAATGAAAATGGCTGATTTGCCTTCAGCAGTCATCTGATGGATTACCTGGTTTAATTCGCGGGATTCCTGGGGGGTTAAGACCGCCGTGGGCTCGTCCAGGATGAGGATCTCGGCACCTCGATAGATAAGCTTCAGAATTTCAACTCTCTGCCGTTCTCCCACACCGAGCTGCCAGATATAACTCTGCGGGTCGACCTGCAGGTTATATCTTTTTGAAATTTCAAGTATGCGTTCACTCACATTTGCCATATCCGGCACAAACGGCAGGTCCGACATGCCCAGGATGATATTTTCCGCTACCGTCATGGTGTCGACCAGCATGAAGTTCTGATGGACCATGCCGATGCCCAGAAGCATAGCGTCACGGGGAGATGTGATCTCGACCTGCTCACCCCGGATGTAGATTTCGCCCTCGTCGGCCCGGTAAAGTCCGGCCAGAACATTCATGAGGCTGCTTTTGCCTGCCCCGTTTTCCCCCAGCAGAGCCAGGACTTCACCGGAATAGAGCTCCAAGTCCACTCGCTCATTGGCGACAACATTGGGAAACCTTTTGGTGATCCCTTTCATTTCGAGAAGGGGAATTTTCATTAATTACCCGCTTTACCAATGACACCCTCAACAAAGAAGCTCATATTGAGCATGTCGGGATCGCTCATTTTACTGCCGGCCGGAACCACTTCGTTGCCTTTCTGGTCGACAATGGGGCCATGAAAGACATCCCAGGTTCCGCTGAGGATCGTCTGCTGTTTGGCGGCAACCAAATCTTTAACCTCCTGCGGCACCCTGGGACTGAAATCGGATAGACGGACGATCCCATCTTTCATTCCTCCCCAATACTGGTGAGATTTCCATGTCCCGTTTAATATTGCGGTTACGGATTCCACGTAGTAGGAACCCCAATTCCAGACCGGGCTGACCAGGACGCTGTCGCCGACAAATTTTTTCATATCAGAGTCATACCCGATACTTAAAAGCCCCCGATCCTTGGCTGCTTTCTGCGGTTCGGTGGTGTCCTGATGCTGGGCAATCAGGTCCGCACCCGCATCCAGCAGCGCCACCGCCGCCTCACGCTCTTTGACCGGATCAAACCAGGTGCTGGTCCACACCACTCTTACCTGAGCAGCGGGATTCGCCGAACGCGCACCCAGGGTAAAGGCATTAATACCCCGGATAACCTCCGGAATCGGAAAGGCCGCGACGTAACCGATAATATTGGACTTGGTCATTTTTCCGGCCACGATTCCGGAAAGATAGCGGGGCTGATACATACGGCCGAAGTAGGTGCTCATGTTCGGGGCCGTTTTGTAACCGGAACAGTGTTCAAAGTAGACATTGGGAAAATCCCGGGCCACTTCCACCATAGGATCCATATACCCGAAAGAGGTGGCGAAGATCGCCTTGTATCCCTGCATGGCATACTGGCGAATAATCCTGACCGCATCGGGTCCCTCGGGCACGCTTTCGATAATGGCGGTCTTTACCTTGTCGCCCAGCTTTGCTTCCAGCATCTTGCGACCGTTATCATGTTCATAGCTCCATCCCAGATCCCCCACCGAACTGACATAGATGAAGGCGATTTTCTGGGGATCCGCAGCTTCGGCCTTAGCCGATAACGGTCCGCCTCCGGCAAAAAGGACCCAAGTGAACATGCCAATGACCAACAACGCTGATAATACTCTGTTTTTTCTCATTTTATCCTCCTTTTTAGATAATGATTGATTTCGTGGCTTGGTTACTATCACATCATATTTTTGAGTGCAAGTATCACATTGCATTTGAAAGCGTATTATATTTTATTGACATATCATCCTTTATTTCTTAGCCAGGTCTTGGTAGAGTAGACGACGGGGAATGATGAGGGAAAGGTTAAAGGTGAAAGGTTAAAGGATAAAGGGGAAGGGTAAAAGGTGAAAGACGAAGGACGAAGGATATGTGAAGAAGGATGAATGGTGAACGATGAAATCGCCTGGTTTTGTCTGGCACAACAATTGAAAAGATCGATTCACAATGCACAGAGGATAGGGTAAAAAAAATTGGAAAATATTCTCAGTTTGAAATGTCTTGTCTGCGGCAAGCAGTATCGTCCTGACGAGGTCTATTATGTCTGTCCGGATCACGGGGACGATGGGGTTCTTGACGTTCAATACGACTACAATTTCATTGGACGGCAGATCAGCAGGAAATCTCTTTTGCACGCCAACGATCTCACTATCTGGCGTTATAAACCCATGCTGCCGGTTCATCCCGACGCCAAGGTGCCGCCCTTGTCCGTCGGCTGGACACCCTTGTATCCTGCCCATCGTCTGGCCTCGAAGCTGGGGCTGAAGACGGTCTGGGTCAAAGATGACGGACTTCAGCCGACGGCATCTTTCAAAGACCGGGCCAGTGCCGTGGCTGTGGTAAAAGCCATGGAAGAAGGTGCTCGCATCATTACGACGGCCAGTACCGGCAACGCTGCGGCGGCATTGAGCGGAATATGCGCCAGCGTGGGGCAGACGAACGTCATTTTTGTACCACAAAGCGCACCCCAGGCCAAAATCGCTCAGTTGCTGGTGTTCGGCTCGCGCGTCATTCTGGTAAAAGGGACCTATGATGATGCCTTCGAACTTTGCCTGCAGGCCTCCAAAGAATACGGCTGGTACAACCGCAACACCGGCTACAATCCTTATATGTGCGAGGGCAAAAAGACCGCTGCCTATGAGATCTGCGAACAGCTCGACTGGGACGCGCCGGACCGAATTTTTGTCAGTGTGGGAGACGGTTGCATCATCGGAGGACTGCACAAGGGATTGAAAGATTTGATGGCATTGGGTTGGATTGACAAACCGCCGATTAACGCGCGAACGTTGGCCGACAGCATCAGCGCGGGGTTGCCCAGGGACCGCATCAAGGCCTTGACCGCTGTAAAGGAGACCAACGGCGCCTACATTTCCATATCCGATGACGACATATTGCGAGCAATTCCGGAATTGGCACGGGGTACCGGTGTTTTTGCCGAAGCCGCCGGAGCGGCTGCATATGCCGGCCTTGTGACAGCAGTCGACCAGGGATTGGTTTCCGGGGATGAAAAGATTGTCGTGCTCAACACCGGCAATGGTTTGAAGGATGTCTCCGGCGCCATGCAGGCGCTAGATCTTGTCCGAACCAAGCCGTTCCGGGTTCGACCGGATTTGGCAGAACTCAGGCAGGTGGCGGCGGGATGGGGAAATGAATGACGAATGACGATTGACGAATTTCGAAGGGATGAGGAATGGATTCGATTTTTATTTTTTTTAGACAGGATTTACAGGATTGACGGGATTTTTTTCGCCTGCAGCGAGAGGCCCTTCGGCCGAAGACCGCTCTATCCTGACGATCCTGTTGATCCTGTCCAATTGCTTTTTAAAGAACTGGTCGCTTTTCAGGCCAGCGGCGGCGCTGACACCCGACACCTGAAACCTAAAAGACGACGCTGACACCTCAGCCATTGCAAAATTTCCTATATTCCATCAATAAACCCTTACTGGCTTTAGAGGAGACTGAACATGATCGATCTAACCATGAATCCCCAGGCACTCGAAAGAGCCGTGAAAAGGGCTCGCGAAAGAAACATCATTATCCCCACGTTTAAACAGC
>CAMYLH010000380.1 GCA_947259065.1 uncultured Desulfobacterales bacterium | reverse complement strand
GGTTCCCCTTCTAATGCAAGAGGCCCTGGACAAGAATGAATTCGGCCGTTTTATTACCAATCGGTTTTTGATCATCGGATTTTGCGTGCCTGTTTGTTTACATCTCCTCAACGGACTGAGTTTTTATAATCCCTCGGTGCCTTCGATTCCCACATTAATTCTAGCCGGTCAATATTTTCCAAAAGTCGGGCTTTTTTCAGGCTTCATTAATCTTAAAATCTACATCTACCCTGCTTTTATCGGTTTTGCCTTCTTAGCATCAAAGCAGATTTCCTTTTAGTTCTGGTTCTTCTATTTTGCGGGCACATTATTGATCGGATTGCTGAGCGTTTTAGGTATCAACATACCTGCCGCAGCTCTGGGGGTGACATTCGGCCCGGTGATTTCACGGCCTGAAGAAACCCAGATGATTGGTGCTTATCTGGTGTTTTTCGTGTTTCTTGCCTGGCTGGCAAGATTTCACTTTCTTGATACCATTTTGAAGGGATTCGGTGCGCGCAAAGAAGAAAATTTAGCAGTGGAGTGGTTATCGATACGAATATCTTTCTGGGGATTTGTTCTCGGAGGGATCGGAATCGTCGTCTGGTGTCATTATTTCGGAATCCCATTTTTATTTTCATTTGTAGTGGTGGGCGCTTTTTTCTTGTTTACCCTGGTGGCCACCCGTGTCATTTGCCAGGGAGGAATTGCCTATTTTACCTTGACCGCGGCTCCCATCGACGGTCTGATGGCGTTCTGCAACTCTGGTTTTTTTACCAATAGCGGGATACTGGTTGCCGGTGTGATCCAGAAAGTTCTTTTTGTTGATTTACGCGAGTCTCTCATGGCTTCGTTACTGCATACCCGCAAGGTCACAGATAAAGTCTCCAATAATCGCCGGATATTCATTTCGATTGCCATCGTTCTGATAATCGGCGTCGTAACATCTTTTTTGGCCATGCTGGCACTCTGCTACAAGTATGGTGTCAGGGAGCTCCAGTTCGATTGGGCCACTCGCACAACGGTTGCGGTTTATGACAATATTAATAGCCTGGTCGAATCACCCCAGTCGCCCGATAAATGGGTTATGGTATTCACCGTTGTCGGGGCTGTTGTGATGCTGATTCTGGTGATCTGCTATCACCGATTTTACTGGTGGCCGATTCATCCCATCGGATATTTAACCGCCTACAGTTCCGCTATGTGGTATTTATGGTTCAGTTTTTTTGTGGGTTGGGCCTGCAATGCCCTTTGCATGCGCTATGGCGGGGTGGTGTTGTTTAAAAAAATGCGCAACTTTTTTATTGGACTGATTATCGGTGATTTTTTCATGGCCGGTAGCTGGGCCATATACGGCTTGTTTAGTTATTCGAGTTATCTGGTACTGCCGGATTGAGTTGCGGGTTGCGCGTTGCAGGTTGCTGGTTGTAAGGTGCGTGTAACGCATTGCGGGTTGCGTGTTAAGAGTTGCACGGCTTTCGGCGAGGGGTAACCGCTGAGGGGTTCAATGTTCAGCGTTCCGGGTTCATGTAGACTCTGCTCCGTTGATTGGTGAACACTGTTCAGCCGAACCATTCCTGTGTCAAGGCATGATGGAAGATATATGAGAATATTAATTACCATTTGAGGATATTACCGTAAGGTATCCCTGCTTCCGGCAAAGAAGACATACCGGCCCGGAGGGAAGGGCGAACTTTGGAGGCCAAAACCTTTGAACCCTGAACTTCTGAACCTGTGACTCATAACCCGTAACACGCAACACGGAACCCGGATCATGTACGAAGACAAAGAACTCCAGGAGTACAGAGATCTTCTAAAAACCCCGGATCATTTTGAGGAGGGATTTGATTGGAAGGCCGTTGTGGGGGCCATCTTTATCGGGTTTCTCATGATGCCCGGCAGTATGTATCTTCAATTGGTTATCGGAACCGGGATCGGACCTGCTGCCCGCTGGGTGACGATTATCCTCTTTGCCGAGCTTGCCAAGCGCTCCTACAGTGAGCTGAAGCAGCAGGAAATTTTTTTGCTGTATTATATGGCTGGCGCGGCCCTGGCGACACCGTTTCAGGGGCTATTGTGGAGCCAATATCTTGTTCAATCCGATGCCGCCAGAATGTTGGGCTTGGTCGAATTCATTCCCGACTGGGTAGCTCCCGGTCCGGATTCATCTTCTCTGGTGGAGCGCACCTTTTTCCACAGAGACTGGTTTATCCCCATTCTTTTGCTGATCGGAACCCAGATTATTCAACGAATCGACCAGTTTGGGTTGGGGTATGCACTTTACCGCATCACCTCCGATGTGGAGAAGCTCCCTTTTCCGATGGCCCCGGTAGCAGCTTTAGGAACCATGGCCCTGGCCGAATCGACTGAAGATAAAAAGAAAAGCTGGAAATGGCGCATTTTTTCCATCGGAGCGGTTATCGGACTTGCCTTTGGCGGGATCTATATATTGTTGCCCACGGTTTCCGGTCTATTTCTGATGGAGCCCATTCGACTCATTCCCATTCCCTGGGTTGATCTTACCGGCCATACCGAAGAAATTCTGCCGGCGGTGGCCACCGGGATCCAATTTGATTTGGGTCTTCTTTTCATTGGAATGGTTCTGCCTTTCTGGGCCGTTATGGGCGGCCTGGTGGGTCTTATCATCACGGTAGTTGCCAATCCTATTTTATACAGCCACGGAATCCTCCATCGCTGGCATCCGGGTATGCTGACCGTCGATACGATATTTGCCAACAATTTTGATTTTTACTTGAGCTTCGGTATCGGCCTGGGCCTGGCAATCGCTTTGATCGGCATCTGGCATGTCATCCGGTCATTCAGCAAAAGCGGTGCCGGTCCGAGGGGCAGCCTTAAAGATCTGTTTCGGCCCCCACCGGGCCGGGGGGATTTTAATTTCTGGATTGCCGTTGGTATTTATGTTTTTTCCACGATATCATATGTGTTGCTTTGCGTATGGCTGGTACCCAATTTTCCGGTGATGTTTTTCCTCGCGTACGGGTTTATTTATACCCCGATCGTTTCTTACATCACCGCCCGTATGGAAGGTATTGCCGGGCAATTCGTGAGTTTGCCCTTGGTGCGCGAAGCCAGTTTTATTGCCGGCGCCAAGTATTTCGGCTATCAGGGTATTGAAATATGGTATGCCCCTATTCCGATACATAACTACGGTGAAGCTACGGTAAAGTTTCGTGAAATCGAGCTGACCGGCACCAGCATCCGTGGCATCATTAAATCTGAAATTGTGGTTTTTCCCATCGTCATGGTAGCCAGCCTGCTGTTTTCCCAGTTCATCTGGCGCCTGGCACCTATCCCATCCAGCGCCTATCCCTATGCCCAGGAATTGTGGCATTTGCAGGCCCTGAATACATTGTTGATGCAAACGTCCACGCTTGAGGGAAATTCCCTTTTTTATCAAGCGCTTAGTGGTGTTTATGTTCTGGCAGGCATCGGGCTAGGGGTCGTTACTTATGGAATTTTAACCTTGTTCGGGCTGCCTATTATGCTGGTATACGGCATGGTGCGCGGTCTGGGCCAGAGCACACCCCACGGGCTGATTCTGGAGGTCGTGGGGGCATTGCTGGGGCGGTTTTTTTTTATGAAACGCTACGGGGCCATGTGGCGACAGTATGCACCCGTGCTTCTGGCCGGTTTTTCCTGCGGCATGGGGCTGACCGGTATGTTCGCCATGGGTGTCACCCTTATACTCAAATCTCTGGGGCGGTTGGCGTATTGATCATTGAAGAATGAAGAATGAAGATTGACGTTGGCGTATTGATCATTGAAGAATGAAGAATGAAGATTGACGAATGGAGAATGGAGGAATATTTTAATAGATGGCAAACTTTTAGCCATAAAGACACGGAGGGAAAAAAACGGCATCATTGGAATTTGTTTGATATTTGGAGTTTGTGTTTTGTAATTTAAATTTGTGATATAGTTCCATGCATATTATTTACTGCAACTCAGGTTAGTGTTCAAGTAGCTGAACTGTTATTATTCCTTTTGATTGGATAAAATACCTTAATTCTTCAATCTTCAATCGTCAATATTTAATAGTGTTGGGGGATTTTCAAATGAAAAAAAGACTAATATTTGTTACCATCTTGGCATTTGTATGGGTCGCCGGTATTTGCCTGGCGAGCGAAGCCCCCCATCAGGTCAGTGTGTTCGTTTTGAACCGGGATCTCGCTGATTTCAAGGATTTCGTCATCATGGAAACCGCATTGCCCATCCGGTATATGGAGCACATTGAAGAGGTGGAGATCAAACCCATCAAAGGCCTTAAATCCGGCTATATTGCTTATGCCACCTGCGCAGCTCCGGGTCGTATCGTCAGGATTAAACTGAAGTATCAAAAATCGGGCAAAAAGTTTTTTGAAGATCTTCTCAAACAGTTCAAAAAGAAATACGGTGAGCCGAACGAATACCGCGGTGATGCCTTTCGCATTTTCATTGCCTGGAAGTGGTCTTTTATCGATAAAGACGGCAATCGTATCAGCATGACCCTGCAGCACAACGTGCAGGATCCCGAAGAGAAAATGGGAAATGCCGTAAAGCTCACGATGTCCAATCTGGTTGAAGAAGATCGAAATTGCTATAAGCTAAAGGCGCTCGATCCCCGCGAAAAACTGCGACAGGGGGATAGGAAAGTCGTGGATCCGGGGTTGACCGGGTGGGACCTTTATGTGCCGCGGTGATTTTGAAAATTGACGAAAATTGGAAAGAAGTTGCCTGGAACGGAGTCCGGTTTAAAACCCCTGTCGGATGGGAGATTGCTCAGATCGGCACCCGCTATCTGGTACTCGAGAATGATACGGGGCCGGTCATG
>CAMYLH010000379.1 GCA_947259065.1 uncultured Desulfobacterales bacterium | reverse complement strand
GGTATACGCCAAGGCATGTGGACCGTAAGTTGGTTTAGAAATTTATTTGGTGAAGATGTCCTTCAAAAGGCTCAAGTCCATGGCATTTCCCCCGAAGAGGTCCTGAACCGGGAAGCCCGAAAGATTGCGGCAGGCAGTGATGGATTGATGACAGTCCCGGAATGGTTGGCGCCGCCGGAAAAGCCGTTTAAGAAGGGCATCATGATTGGATTTCACGGACGTCATACACGGGCCCATATGCACCGTTCAATACTGGAGGCCATTTCGTTAACCATGAAAAACCATATGGATGCCATGTGCACCGAATTGAACATCGATCTTGACCGGATCATTGTGTCCGGAGGAGGTTCAAGCGGCGATCTGTTCATGCAGATATTTTCAGATGTATTCGGCATTCCAGCTGTTAGAAATGTCGTTAACGGTGCTGCCGGCCTGGGTTCAGCCATCTGCGCCGCGGTTGCTGTGGGAGCGTATGATCAATTTAGCACCGCCATTGAAAAAATGGTTAGGATCAGGGATTTGTTTCATCCAATCGAGGAAAATACAGTGGTATACGAAAAAATGAACCATGGTGTATACAAGCTCATTACAAACTATACGGACACTATCCTGAAAAAATCGTATCCCATCTTTCAACAATGAAAGGAGAAACAAAAATGTCCTTAAAAAGGGAACAGATTGTAGACGCTCTTAAGAAAATCGTGGGAGAAGATCAAGTCGTCACAGACGAACCGGTTTTGAAAGAGAGCAGCGTTGACCGATTCAGGAGATTTGAAGCCTACCACGGCGTGTATAGACTACCTTTGCCGGCTGCGGTCGTCCATGTGAACAGCTCGAAAGAAGTTGCCGCAGTCATTAAATTCGCCAACGAAAATAAGATCAATGTTGTCCCAAGAACCGGGCACTCGGCTACCGAAGGAGGCCTTGAAACTGCCCTGGAAAACTCCATTGTGGTCGACGGCTCCGGTATGAATAAAATCATCAGCATCGATACCTATAATATGCAGGCAACCGCACAATGTGGCGCCTCGCTTCAAGTTCTTGACGACCGTTTAAGGGAACTCGGCTACACAACCGGCCATTCACCCCAATCAAAACCTTTGGCGCAGCTGGGCGGGCTTGTTGCGACAAGAAGTATCGGTCAATTTTCAACGCTATACGGCGGCATTGAAGATATGGTCGTCGGATTAGAAGCTGTTTTCCCGGATGGCGGCATTACCCGCATCAAAAACGTACCCCGAAGGGCTGCCGGCCCTGATATCCGCCACGTTATCATAGGTAATGAAGGTGCCCTTTGCTACATCACCGAAGTTACCGTCAAAATTTTTAAATATTTTCCCGAAAACAACAAGTTCCTGGGGTATACCCTGGATCATATGAAGACCGGTTTCGAGATTCTGCGGGAAGTCATGGTAAATGGTTATAGACCTTCAGTCGCTCGTCTGTATGATGTCGAGGACGGATCCTACCACTTCTCTCACTTTGCTGAAGGCAAGTGTGTATTGATTTTTGTGGCAGAAGGCGTAAAACCGATAGCAGATGCAACCGCCGCTGCAATCGAGGAAATTGTGGCCCGATACGACGAATGTCAGAAAGTTGATCCCAAACTGATTGAAAGGTGGTTTGCCCACCTCAACTGGGATCCAGCCAATTTAGCTGAAGAAAAAACCGAGATTATAGAAACTAAGAACGTCTGTAATACCACCGAAATATCCGGCAACTGGAGTATCATTAATGACATATACGACGTGTGTATGCAAAGGGTCAGAAACGAGATTCCCGACCTGACCCTATTGGGTGCTCATTCATCTCACAGTTATCTCAACGGAACCAACCTCTACTTTGTATACTTCTATAACGTGGTAAACTGCAGACCTGAGGAGGAACTTACGAAGTACCACCTTGCCATCAAAAAAATTGTCGTTGAAGAGACGATCAAAGCCGGCGGTTCCATGTGCCACCACCATGGTGTCGGCAAACACCGAACCCAATGGATTGAAGCGGAATATGATTCTTCGTATTATATACTCAAAAAATTGAAACGTGCTTTCGATCCAAACGGCATCATGAATATGGGGACCATTATTCCGTTGGAAAAGTAAATGAATATTTTGGTGTGTTTCACAACAGCTCCCGAAGTAGAGAAGCTGACCGACGAAGATTGGGTCATCGATAAAAACCTTCAAATCGATACAAGCTTCTTGAAACCCACCTTGAACAGCTATGATGAGAGCGCTCTGGAAATCGCCTTGACACTTTCAGATGCATCTGAAAGCGTTAAGGTGCCGCTAGAACTGACCGCTCTGACCATCGCCGGCAGCGGTGCAACGACCATCCTGAAAACCCTGAATGCCCTGCGGTTCAAACGGGTTGTGCGCATTGACAGTTATGATGATCTGCGATTCAGACCCATGGCCATTGCTTCTGTTTTGACCCAATATGTTCTCAAACAGGCACCCCAGGATGTACTGCTTCTGGGCAGACAAACCCGTATCGGTGAAAACGCGAGAACACATCTGCTCGCGGCGGAAATGCTGGGATGGCCCTGCATCACCCAGGCAATCCGGATTGAACTTGTTGATATGAACCACCTGATGGTGACCAGTCAGACGGACGACGGCCGGCTCCGCCAACGAATCCAAACGCCTTGTGTGCTTTCTATCGGAGATGCGCCGAATACGTATATGCGGGTTCCCACACTCAGGGACCGGATGCATTACGGTAAACGGCCTATCGAGACCCGATCCATCAAGGATTTTCAACTATCGGATGAGACCGAGGAGCTTATTGACCTGGAGGTTATCCATCATAAAAGAGCGGGAATTATTATTGAAGGAAAAAGCCCTGAAGAAAAAGCCAGAAAATTATATGAAGGGCATTTGAAACGCTCAGTTCTGATGCCAGAAAGGTTGGCAAAAATTTGATATTCAAGGGGATACTCAATGGGTTTTCGTCGACTGTCGCGGCGCAAGCCGAGGAACTCAACGGCTTTATTCGTGAACACCTGAGTTGCGGGGACAACGTTGGAAGTACGATCGTTTTCTATTCCAAAAAAGAGGAAAAGAACGCGCTTCTTGGCCTGGTGCCGACCGAATCCGTAGAACTCGTGCGCGTCGCCCGCTACCAGCCGGAAAATATCCTGGCAGCGCTTCAGACAGTTGAATACGCTGGAAAGACACATCTGTACTTGTTCCCCAGCGGGTTTGCGGGATCTGAAATCGCCGTTCGCTGGGCTTGTCGAATGAAGGGCTCGTCCCTTGTCCAGGTGAAACAGATTGACTGTTCAGGGGCGCAATTGATCGCAAGGAAGACGGTCTATGCCAGCCACGTTCTGGGCACCTTCAAATTAACCCAAAAACCCTACTGCATCTCCCTAGCCAAAGGCAGTACCGATAGCCAAGCGGTCACCATACGGGACAAATTGATTGTCACCGAGCATGACCTGACCGGTTTACAAAAGGATCAGTTCATTAAGCATTCAAAATGGATCCCTGCAGAAACAACCAAAGATCTTGAAGCCGCCACTTTCCTGATCATCGGCGGCAGGGGCATGCACACCAAAGAAAATACCCAAAGCCTGAAAAAAATCGCCGATGCTATGAGTGCCGATTTCGGCGTAAGTCGTCCAGTAGCCATGAGTGCCTGGACACCCATGCATCGGATGATCGGAGTTTCCGGCGCCATGACAAAGCCGGAAGTCTGCATCGCAGCAGGTGTTTCCGGCACAGCCGCCTTTTATGCCGGCATTGAAAAAAGCAAAACCATTGTCGCTATCAATACCGACATTCGGGCACCGATTATCAAAG
>CAMYLH010000378.1 GCA_947259065.1 uncultured Desulfobacterales bacterium | reverse complement strand
TTATGATTCACAAATAGCTGTTTATCCTTGATTTCAACGACATCACCGGCTACCCCGATCACGCGTTTGATAAAATCTTTGTTCGGATCCTGTGGGAATTTAAACACAATGATGTCTCCGCGTCGGGGTTCTTTAAAGGGAATGATAGTTTTATTCCAGTAAGGTAATTTGACTCCGTAAAGAAATTTATTCACCAGGATATGATCCCCGATCTGTAAGGTCTGCTTCATGGATCCTGAAGGTATTTTAAAGGCTTGCACCACAAATGTTCGTATGAACAGTGCGATGAGAATTGCGACAAGAATGGCTTCAATATTTTCCCGAAGATGCCCCCTTTTAGGTGCGTTTTCGTCTATTTCCTCTGAATGTTTACGTTTCAAATTTTTTGATACCTTTCGATAATTTGTAAGCTTTAAGCTCGTTGATATTGATCCGTCTTCAAACGTGTCTGCCTCTCGGCAAGAGGCATATCGATCCTGATTAATAAAAATAAAAAAGACCTCTTAGAAGTAAATTAGCGATGATTCCGGCAGTCACATCATCCGCTACCACGCCCAAACCACCTGGTATCCGTTTGTCCAGGTTTCGAATTGGAAACGGTTTCAAGATATCCAAAATTCTGAATATGATAAAACCGCTCACCACCGTGATCGGGTTGAAGGGCAATCCGATTAAGGTCACCATCATGCCGGCTATTTCATCGATAACAATACAGCCCGGATCGTTTTGCTTCAGTATTTTCTCAGCGGCATCTGCGATGTACACAGCAAAAATAATAAAGAACAGGGTGCATAGCATTGCGGAAGTCAGTGAAATTCCAGCCAGAGCGAAACAAAGCGGGAGCCCGATTAAAGATCCAAACGTGCCGGGTGCAAACGGAATGTTTCCAATGTAGAAACCCGTGGCGAGAAACAGTACCGCATCTTCTCTCAATTTCATGGCCCGTGTCTATAAGTTCACTCCACTTTTGTCAAGATCAGATATGGATAGGTAATCAGCGACCACCAGCTGAGCTGGGGGTATGAGGATGGCCCCTGGAAGGGGCCGGGGCCACCTCTGCTGGTGGCCGCTGATTTTTAAGTAGTTGAACCGTTGAATCGGCGTTCGTTATCCCCCGTCTCCCGGGTGATGGTATCGTAAATAATTCTCAAGGGAATATTTTGCTCACGCGCAATTTTTTTACAAACGTCATACTCGGGTACGATGCGGATATTCCCATGAGGGTCTTTTACACGCTTTACCGGTATATCGCCATAGGTCGTCTTTACTTCATACCGATCTCGCCACAGCAACCAGCGGCGGGATTCATAATGCCGAACCCCCAATGTTGTTGTTTCGGACAAAATCCGACGAATCAGATGGTCTTTGTCGTCTAATTTGCATAGCACCTGAAGCATGGTGCCGGGCCTGTTCTTCTTCATATAAACAGGTATCCAGTAAACGTCCAAGGCCCCGTCGGCGAAAAGCCGATCCATCAGATAACCAAACAACTCCGGATTCATATCATCAATACAGGTTTCGAGGATGGATATGCGATCCTTCTGAATCTCTGCCGCGGATTTGGTGCCTATATCTGATTGAGCACCGGTGATGATTCTCAATAGATTCGGCGCAACCTCAAGTTCGCGCTGCCCTGCCCCGTACCCAATACCTGAAATGGTCATATCCGGCAACGTGCCGAACCTTTCTGCAAGAGTGACGATAATCGCAGCTCCGGTAGGGGTGACCAACTCGTGGGGGATTTCGGAACCGTAAACCGGGACTCCTTTTAGAATATCCAGGGTCGCCGGTGCCGGTACGGGGAGCTTTCCGTGACTACAGGCAACAAATCCCTTTCCCAGTGGGATGTGAGAGGCGATGATTCTTTTGAGTCCCAGATAATCAAGGCAAATAACAGTCCCTACTATATCAACAATGGCATCAACCCCGCCGACCTCATGAAAATGCACTTCCTCAATAGAGCAGCTGTGGATATGAGCTTCTGATGTGGCGAGTCTTTTGAAAATTCGAAGACTGGTCGATTTGATCCTCTCTGACAACGGGCTGTTTTCGATTAAAGACCGTATGTCGGCGAAATTTCGTGCTGTTCGATCATCATACATGTCAACCATAACCGACATTGCGCTGATGCCGTTGCGATGAATCGGGGTCACAGTAACATCAAAATTCTTGAGGGGGATGCTGTTGAGGTGATTTTCAAGATATTTTAAAGGTACACCCAGGTCGATTAAAGCGCCCAGGGTCATATCTCCGCTGATTCCGGAAAAACAATCAAAGTAAGCCAACATAAAGATCTCTATCCGAATTAAAATATTGACAAAAAAAACTGCGAATATATTATAAGTTGTCCTAACGTGCGCAGCTGGCTGGTGCGGCTCCCGGACTTCAAATCCGGTGTGGGGCGTTAACACCGTCCCGGGTGGGTTCGATTCCCATGCACTTCCGCCAATCGCCTTTTATCACTCCCGGCATGTTCAGAGCATCCGCTTCGATCCCTTGTGGATCTGTTGCAGCGAACAACAGACTAATTCGCAATAGAATTGTAAGTTCTTAAATCTATACCATATTTTAATACTGAAAACAACGAAAACCGCGGCCTTGCAGCAATTGAAAGAAACACATACCCTAGAAAAGGAATTAAACCGCTTAAAACACGAAAAGGCAGCCCTGCAAGTTCAAAGCAGACTGCTTGAAAAATTTGTGACCCTGGCCCGATCGGATGCCAAAGAAAGGGTGCTAACGGCGATCCTGCAAAAAACTCTTGAAATTTCCTCCGAAATTACCGCCGCGGAAAAAGGCAGTCTGTTTTTACTCGATTCCGATGGGGCCGTTACGGATAGCCTTTTAACCCGCAGCGATGCCACTCCGGAGCAAAGTGCCAGAATCATAGGGAGCGTATTAAATAAAGGGCTTGCTGGTTGGGTGCGAAAACATCGAAAAGTGGGATTAATTCTTGATACTAAAGATGATGATCGCTGGCTGGATCTTCCCGATCAGCCTTATATGGTTGGATCGGCATTGGCAGTCCCGATCCTTTGGGGGGATAATTTACTGGGTATTCTGACACTGCTCCACGTTGAGCCGGGACATTTTACCGCAGAAACCGCCAATCTCATGCTGTTAACCGCCCGTCAAATCGGCAGTGCTCTCGAAAATACCAGACTTTACACGCGGCTTGACGAATCTTACCGGCTATTGAAACTGGCTAAACTGAAAATCGAAAACTACTCAAGAGCCCTTGATGCGGAAATGGAAAAAGGCAAGAAAATACAACGGGATTTTTTGCCCGATCAAATACCCCGCATTCAAGGCTGGGAAATCGCAGTCTGTTTCCACCCCGCCAGACAGGTGTCCGGTGATTTTTATGATGTGTTTTTATTACCGGGAAATCTTATCGGACTGGTAATTGCAGATGTTTGCGATAAGGGTGTTGGATCGGCTCTGTTCATGGCACTATTTCGCAGTTTAATCCGGGTATTTTCAGGCCAAATCAGTTTGCAAGGTGTCTCGGTATCCGGTAGTGACCAAAGCGGGCTGAATTCAACCGAGAATCATCATCATCTCGCATTGCACGCTGTTTCACTTACCAACGACTATATTGCCGAAGAACACGGTGATGAAGGGATGTTTGCTACGCTCTTCTTCGGGGTATTAGATCTCCAGAGCGGGAAAATGACATATGTCAACGGCGGACATGAACCGGTGATCATTGTCGATCATGGTGGGGTGAAAGAAAGACTCAAAGCGACCGGACCTGCGGTGGGGATGATGCCCGAATCAAAATATACGGCAAAACTGGTTCAAATCGAATGCGGAGATATTTTAATCGGTTATACGGATGGAGTGACGGAAGCACTTTCTCCCAATAAAGATTTTTATACGAAGCGGAGGTTTTTTTCTATTTTAGAACGTCCAGTCACAACTGCATCAAAACTAATCGAACAAATAAAAATCGATTTATACAACCATATGGATGATGCCCCGCAGTTTGATGATATTACGATGCTTGCAGTGCATCGCAAACCTTGCTCGATTCTTAGTGGATAATATTTCGCTATGGAACCTTAACCCCCAATATTGATGCGTCAGCTGTTCAGATCAGCAAAGATATTTTTCATGAAGGGCAAGTAAACCCCGGGTTATAGTGGCGGACGTAATTGTGATCTGTGCCGGACACGAATCAAAGAAAGACCTTAACGAAAAGCTGGTGAGCGCAGGAAGGACGGTTCATTTGATCGGTGGCGCGGAGCTTGCCATCGAGTTGGATGCCAAGCGGGCGATTGATCAAGGAGCCAGATTGGCAGCGGCAATTTAACGATCATTCCAAACCGGTGTCTTTTTATTTAAAAACGCATCGATCCCCCTTTGAGCGTCCTCTGTGCCCAGATTCATCGTAATGGTGTGTTTAGCGAAATGCATGGCATTGCTGTCAGGCTGGTCTACCTGGGCATAAAATCCCTGCTTCCCAATCGCCAGGACGAACCGGCTGGCATCTGCAATCTGAAGCGCCAAAGCATCGGTTTCCATCTCCAGATCTTTCAGTGGCACGACCCTGTTGATCAGGCCTAGATCCCGGGCTTCACTCGCCGGGAAATATCGCCCGGTCAGCAGCATTTCCATGGCGGCTTTACGGCCGATGGCCCGGGTAACGGCTACCATTGGCGTCGTACAGAATAGACCGATTTTAACCCCGGGTGCAGCAAATCGGGCACCCTCTTCGGCCACGGCAAGATCGCACCAGGCCACCAACTGACATCCTGCGGCGGTGGCAATACCCTGGACCTGAGCAATGACCGGTTGGGGTATCTCATGGATCATTTGCATCATTTTGGAGCATTGATCAAAAATAAATTTGTATTCTTTGACACCTTTACCAATCATTTCAGCCATGTCGTGCCCGGCACAAAAATGTTTACCCGCACCTCGGATAACCAGTACCTTTATTGATTCATCCGCGGCAATCTCGTCAAGCGCCTGAATTATCTCGCCGATCATATTTTTTGACAAGGGCATTGACTTTTTCAGGATTATTTAATGTCAAGTAGCCGACCGGTCCCTTGGTGGCATACAACATTTCTTCATACGACATGGTCGGTCTCCTTCGTGGTTTTGATTTAATGGGCAAATCCAGTGATATCGAGTTTCTTAATTCAGGGATAGTCCAGAGTCAGGACAAATTGACAGTTTAAAATTAAACCGGCATCTTTCCTCGAGTAGGTCTCTCGCAAACACACCGGCGAAGGAATAGTCGGATGACTGTATTGGATTTATCGGTAAGTATGCGGTTGAATATTTGGCGTGTGCCCACATAAAAAGCTGTCCCGTGCATTTTTTTATATGGGCTTTGCTAGTGCCGTGATCAAAGGTGAGTCATTCAAGATACTGTTTATTTAAATTGAAATCCGACACGATCATTGTCCGGACCGTCCGTCGTCGCAAGGCTCCCCCAGGTCATCGAATCGTGTGTGCTCGGCCGTGCTACTGGTCTGGCATGCATCCAGTCCTTCAGCTTGCATGGGCTTACCGCAACACTCCGGAATATTCGAGTCGTTTGTATCTATTTCTGTTTTGTTACCGCAATGAACACATTCAAAAGATAGCTTTTCTGCCATGGGTTTCCTCCCTTAAAACCGTTTGTTATCGTTGTACGAGGTAAAATAATGGATTTGAGGCAGCCTGTCAAGCATCTTTGACAAGATCCGGATATTGACCGGTGCGTGTTTCAACAGGCTTGGGATAACGGCTCACCTGGACATTGTCCGTTCGAAGCGTTCGTCGGGGCCGGTGCACGGTTTTGCTAAAGAACGAATCTGGAAAAGAAAAAGCAGAATCTGGCCTTGAACGAATATGCACTCTGCCTTCGTTCGCATAAAACTTTCGACAGATTAAAATCATAACGTCTATTGACAGACTCTCTCTGTTTGATATTTAAGGGCCGAAAGTCATGTATTTCTGAAAAAACGAAGTCATGACGGCTTCGGTATTTCATATTATATTAGAAATATTCGTTGAGGTATTCGTTTTGGACACACCAAGTCAAAACATAACGCATTTGCCAACGGAGTTAACCACATGAATAAGGCCATTCTGTCGGTTCTGGGGCATGACCGACCCGGAATCGTGGCGGCAGTGACCGGAATACTCTTTGATCTTAACTGCAATATCGAAAACGTAAGCCAGACAATCCTTCAAACCGAATTTTCCGGCTCATTTATTGTAACGATGCCCCAAGACCTGACTTGGGACGATCTTAATGAGAGGTTCCTAGAGATTTTAACACCCATGGGTCTGCATGTGCACATCGAACCACTTCTGAAAAAAGAGGCCGCGATCACTGCCAGGCAGTCCGAACCTTTTGTCATTACCACCAAAGGTCCGGATCGTCGGGGGCTTGTGGCCGGTATCAGTGAAGTCATTGCCACCCACGGTGTAAATATCACCAATCTCCAGGCAGTATTCAAGGGTGGTAATAAACCCGGTGATAACATTATGATATACGAAGTGGATATTCCCATCGACATCGACCAACAGGCACTTTATCGGGAACTTAGAGAAAAAGCGAAATCCCTGACGCTGGCTATCAGCATCCAGCACCGTAACATTTTTGAAACCATCAACAGGATCTGAAAAGGAAAGGCATCCCATGTTAACCGATAGAGAAATCATTTCCACCCTTGAGATGCTAGAAAATGAAAATTTGGATGTGCGAACTGTGACTCTGGGAATAAATCTATTTGATTGCGCCGGCTCCAGCCTGAACCGTGTTAAGGAAAAGATTTATTCGAAAATTGCCCATTTGGCCCAAAATCTGGTGCCCGAATGCGACCGGATCGGTCAAAAATACGGTATTCCAGTGGTAAACAAGCGGATTGCGGTCAGCCCCATTGCGGTGGTGGGGGCGTCGCTGTCATCATCTCAGCAGGTGGAAATCTCAAAAGCCCTCAATGCCGTCGCCCAGGAAGTTAATGTCGATTTTATCGGCGGCTTTTCATCCCTGGTCCAAAAAGGCATTGCCCGGGGAGACCGTGCACTGATCGAAGCAATTCCCCACGCCTTGGCTGCCACCGAGCGGGTTTGTGCCTCTGTAAATGTGGCTACCACCCGGGCAGGCATCAATATGGACGCCGTGCTGCTCATGGGTCAAATCATCAAAAAAGCAGCAGGGCTGACCGCCGACAAAGACGGCATCGGCTGTGCAAAGCTTTGTGTATTTGCAAACATACCCCAGGATATACCTTTTATGGCCGGTGCTTATCTGGGGATTGGTGAAGCGGATGCCGTTATTAACCTTGGCGTCAGTGGACCGGGTGTTGTGAAAAAAGCCATTGATCGGGCTCTTGAAGCCAATCCGGATATGGACCTAGGGCAAATTTCCGAGCTGATAAAAAAAACCGCCTACAAAGTCACACGCGTCGGGGAGCTGATCGGCAGAGAAGTCGCCGACAACCTGAAAATACCTTTTGGTGTGGTGGATCTCTCTTTGGCCCCCACTCCGAATGTGGGGGACAGCGTCGGCGAAATTTTTCAAAGTCTCGGGCTTTTGAGTATCGGTGTACCCGGGACGACCGCTGCGCTGGCGCTGTTAAACGATGCTGTTAAAAAAGGAGGTGCCTTTGCCAGCTCTAGAGTGGGGGGACTCTGCGGTGCCTTTATCCCGGTTAGCGAAGATCTCAATATTTCAGAAGCTGCCCGCAAAGGCTACATCGGCCTTGACAAACTGGAGGCCATCACCAGCGTCTGCTCCGTGGGGCTGGACATGGTGGCCATTCCGGGAGATACGTCCGCAGAATGCATTTCGGCCATTATTGCTGATGAGATGGCCATCGGCGTCATCAACAACAAGACCACCGCAACTCGATTAATACCGGTCCCCGGAAAAGCGGCCGGTGAAAGTGCCTTTTTTGGCGGTCTTCTTGGCCAGTCCACTATTATCCCCGTCAACAACGGGCAGGGTGAAAATCACTTTATCAGACACGGTGGTTTAATACCTGCCCCGATCCAGAGTCTGACAAACTGAAGGGTTCAACCATATATCCGCATACAGGGGTTCATTACCACGCTCCGTTTGAGCATTTGGACCATGATCTTTGCCACTTTCATAGGAGCCTCGTTGGGGCTTTTCCGAGTGAGCGTCAATCTGCTGCAGCGTCTCATTGGCGGGGCTTATCTGGAGTTGGTTCGCAATTTGCCGCCGTTTGTGATTATTTTCATTATCTATTTTTTTGTTGGAGACCAGATTCTTCCTGCTTTAGCAGCCGCGGAATTTACTTTACCGAAACCACCGGGCAAGTGGCCTGCAGGATGACATACTGAGCCGTTGAACCTAACAAAAGCTTACTGACTTTCGATCTCCTTTTAACACCAATAACAATTTCATCTGTTTTGTTTTCTTCGGCAAACTCAACAATGTCTTCACCCGGAGCGAGTCCTCGGATCAACAGGTGGGTACTGCAGGCAATCCCATTTTCATCAAATAAGGATTTCGCCCATTCCAGACCATGCTCGGCCTGTTCAATTTGCTCTCTTTGTCCTTCGGTTCCTTTTTCCATAGACGTGATAATATCCACGGTTGCACCAAACAATTTCGCGTGGATTTTTGCCAGATTTAGTGCCGCTTTGGCCGAATTTGATCCGTCATATCCAACTAAGATTTTCATTGTGATCTCCTCATTTTTTGTTTGAAAACATCCACCCGTTACGGATGTCCGCCCCAATCATATATCCACCGAATAATCACTTTTATATCAGATATTTAAACCATCTGGATATACCCCCCCTGTGAAGACCATAAAATTAGCCTATTCATTTCAATGCA
>CAMYLH010000377.1 GCA_947259065.1 uncultured Desulfobacterales bacterium | reverse complement strand
TGGCTTATTTCCTCCCCGGCCGGCTTATTTTCGGCTATATCTATTTCGGTATCAACCGCCAACGTCCCGGTCGCAACATAGGTTACCCGAATTTTGTTGTCCCTGATGATGTCATAGGCGGCTGCAGAGATTCGTGCGCCTTCAGGAATTTCGATTTCTTTTTTCCCGGATTCCAGAACTTTTTTGACGTGGTCGGAAAATATGAAAACAGATGTCATTTGCTACTCCTAATATCCTATGACCAATTTATTGGCTCGATCTCCAAATAACAATTAACGTCTAATAGACTTCTATCTCATTATCAAATTACTGCTTGCGTCCTTTCAATCCGTTCAATGTTTCAACAACTTTTTGGGCAGCGGCCTGAATTTCAGACTCGGTGCCCGCTAAATAAATGCGGCCGGCGGCCCCGTAAAAACGGATATCCACCAGGTGGACATTACAATGTTTTTCGGCTTCATTGGCAGCTATGGAGGAGTAGGCCGCCGGTGTAACCTCCAGCAGATAAACATCGTCACCGCCTAGAATAAGCATGCCTTTGCTGTTGCGGTTAATGATGACTGCCTGGTAAGGATCCACTTTATTAATGATGCTGGTAGCCAGGATTCGCGGCGACAGCCGTTCTTCTTCTTTCAGGTGCAGTTCGTCCAGTATCATCTGACCGGCATGGAGAACTTCCTCCTGGTCAAAGGAGTGAATTTCGAGCATTCCATAGCGTCTCTCAACAATCATTTCGCCGGGTCGAGAGTTGGTTATTTTCAGAGCAATATCCGTTAGCCGGTTGATTTCGATGCCGGGTGAAACCTCGACAAAAAGAGCCGCCATGCCTTCCACGGATAGGAAGCCGCGACAGGCGCTGGCAAACAATGAGGCAAACTGGGGTTGAAGTCGATCCAGATAGCTGTAGGCTCTCAGTTCGGCCATTTAGTCATCTCCTTTATTCTCTAAGAAAAAAATTGTCTAAAGTGAGCTAAAATGTCTTAATTGCCTAAAATTAAGGAAACGCTCTCCGAGGCGTAGGCGCTACAACCCCTACGAGCCGGAGGCCGCGCTCTGTCTGTTTTTATTAAATTGACAGTATTCCTATATTTTAGCTCATTCTTGTCCGCTGTTATTTTGGAGGATTAGTTCATTTCAAATTTTAGCTCATTTCTCATCACGACTTAATTATTTTAACGGCGTACTCTCTGGCAAGATCCCGCGCCAGTGGTGTCAATATCCCGCCGGGGGCCAATCGAATGGTATTTTGCTTGTTGTCCACGGCCAGGTTGATGTCTTTTGCCGTGACCACCCTGCTGACCGACCCATCTATTCCGTTTTCCGGAGTTGTTTTGGTATGGGAAGGACGATCGAGATTGTCCTTTGATAGCGTCATTTCCTGAAAGGTCGCATGCAACTGATCGGTATTGCAGAAAACCATGCCAAACCCTGCCAGCTTTTTTAAAATTCGGTCAATTTCCTGCTGCAATTTATCATTTACCAGGATGTCGCATATTAGAAAGCCGTCTCTGGCAGCCAGAATTTTCTTGCCCTGCAGCAGCGCCGTGAACACGATGCCGGACTCCTGGTCATCACAGATGAGACTGGCTACCTTGGCACCGGTTTTGAGGCAAAATGTCGGTAGTACCAGTATGTCCGATTTTTGCAGGGCCTTTTCAAGACCGTCTGGTTTGACGGTGTCCAGGATACAGAATACTCCGGCTTCTTGCCTGACGTCGGCGCCACACACCCACGACCGGGCGGATTCGACGGTAAAGACACTGGATCTGCCGGCGGCCTGTTCGATTAGGCGGACCTGTTCGAGAGCCTGCTCCAATTTTCGGACGCCGGCGTGAAAAATATTCAGGACGGCAGGCGATGTCCGGCTGCGTCGAATGTGCTTTGGGTCCGTTTTTTTTATCGAATTGTCGAGCAATCCTCTCTCTCTCAGAACTTCCCGTACAATATTGCTGATTTCCTCTTTTTGCATAGCGGCAGTTACAATATCTGCATGTGATGACAGGTTCTCCACACCCGGACTTGATACTATATCTTATTGCTTCACTGATTATTTTCTGCTTTGAGGTGTCAGGTGTCAGGTTTCAGAGGAACCATACCTGATACTTTGTACTCCTCATGTGGATCTACTTTAGGCTTATTTTTCGATTAAATTTGCTGTTTTTCTAGCCGTCGGTACTGCTGACACCTGACACCATTTTTAATCAAATCCTTGAGCCGCTCCCTTTTCCGTATCCAGACAAGAGAGCGCAATGCCCAGGGGCGTTATAAATTGCGGAAAATCCGGTCTAAAGGCCTTAAGGTTCAAAGATTTGCGAACAATCTCGTCAAAGCCCGCCAGTTCACAGGTCCCGCCCACCAGACAGACCTCAGATAACTCATTGAATTCCTTTAGGCAGGTGTCCACAATGCTGGCGATTTTTTCAATCACCGGCCGAACGATGGGAAGTATTTCCCGACTCCTGTTGCGATCGGTCTTTAATTCTTCGGCTTCCTCATAACTGATTTTGTAGTTGCCGGCGACAACCAGGGACAGATGAACACCGCCGGTCGCTTCATCGTCGGTAAACACCACGCTTCCGTTTTTAATGACGGCAATTCCCGTTGTTCCACCGCCAACGTCTACAACGGCCCCGTTTTCAAGCTTAAGAACCTGGTTGGCGGCCGTGGGTTCATCCAAAACATTTAGTACTTCCAATCCCGCCCCTTCCAGTATATAGCGGGTGGCATTGATGTTGGCGTCCTCTGTTTGCGGCGGGAATGACGTTGCCCCCTTTTCTATCGGTAAAGGACTGGCCTCTCTGAGTTCTTTGATCATTTTCCGGACCATGTTCTGAGCACCGGCATAGTCGACGATCAAACCGCTGCGAACGACTTCAGCCCTCTTCATGCTGGCGGCCCGGGGTTTGCCGGTTTCATCTATCACAATCATAATGGCTTTATAAGTTCCCAGATCGACCCCGGCATAAAGCCGTCCGGCACCGGAAAAGTTCCAGTTTTTGGGCTGATTGACAATATCTCGTAAATGAGCGCCGGGGTCTGTCATAGGATACACCTGCTTATATCCCGGCTGGGTGAAGGGATGACCACATGACTCAATATCAGTCCGGTACCCTGCAAAACATCAATGCCGGCGTCGACGGCCGAGTTCACCGACGACACATCACCGGTGAGGTAAATAAAGGATTTACCGCCCAGGCCCGTGGCACATCTGATTTCTATGATGTCTACATCTGCCGCTTTGACGGCCGCATCCGCAGCCATGATTGAGGATGCCACCGAGAAGGTTTCGATGACTGCCAGAGAATCGATGTCCTGAATCCGGGTGGTGGCCGTCAGGGCCGGAAAAATTGAGGTATGAACGTTGGGGATGACAAAATCATCGACCAGAAACTCGCCGGCCACTTCTTTGCCGACCTCTGAGGCGCGCTCGACCGAATCCACATCGCCGGATACCAGTACCATGTATTTGCCGGCGCAAATCGGCTGCGCCATCACCAGGTCAACGTCGGAGGCTTTTAACATTTCGTCAGCAACGTGCACCCCTTTGGCGATGCTGTTGAGTTCAATCATGGTAATGGCTTTGAGTTCCATACTTTGTTCCTATACCGGTCTTACGAGACTTGCCTGATTAATTTTAAGTAAATAAGATTACCTCTGTGCACATAAATGCCTAAAATTAAAAATGTCTAAATTGCCTAAAGTTAAGGCATTCTGTCTATTTTGTAATTGAGCTCGCCGGAGGCGTTTCAGAAATTTTAGCTCACTTTAGACACTTGAAATTCACTTTTACTGCTTTATCACGACTTGGTCC
>CAMYLH010000376.1 GCA_947259065.1 uncultured Desulfobacterales bacterium | reverse complement strand
GAGCCGGAAGCCGGGGTGGACCAAAGCCGGGCCCTCTGGACCCGGATCTTTACTCATAGACCTCCACGGCAATCGGAGTACAGCGATAATTATTGCACTTGCCAGCCGCACAGGCCGTGACCCCGACCAGTAAATCCATCTCAGCTTTCAGATCGATAAAATCACCTGCCTTTGACAATGGCGGCTTAACCGCAACTTGGCCGCTTGGGGAAACTTCAACATTCATAAAGATGTTAAATGCGGTCGGGATTTGAAATGCTTTGACACCATATTGATCCAGAACGGCAGCCAGATTATCCAGACAATTTGGGTGCGGTTTGGTTTCGTTATAAGTCAAGGTGAACATCTCCCGGCTGCAGGGTGCAAAAAGAAAATCGTGTTTGCCGACCGGATCTTCGATAATGGCGAGCATGGGATTGCTGCGGTTTGAATAGAGGGTATCGCCGGTGGATAGAAACAGTTTTTCATTGTAATCAATCGTACGTCCGGAAGACAGATACTCCTCAATATCCTGCAGGGCAAAACAAACCAGATCCGACACCTGACGGCCTGCCACATCGATGACGCGAATGGTCTGGTGTTTTTGCACGGTAAAAGCGACCCCTGTTTGGGGTGCTATGTGGTATTGCCGGACAGGAGCAATCCCTTCCTGCGGGTTCATCGTGTCACTCTATCGTTGATCAGCGCATTGAGCAATCCCATGCACACCTCACGGCTTTGGCCGTCTTCATCCATCTCGGGATTCCAGGTCGACACGGAAACTGCTGCTATTTTTTGCGTCCGGCCGAGCCGTCTCATAACCCTCTGCAATTCTTTAGCTGAGGGACCTCCGACAGCCAGGTAATTCATTGCCGAAGCTTCGGCCGGATTAACGATATCCATATCCATGTGAACATATAAAGGACCATCCGGCAAGGTTGCGTCCAATAAACGATTTACATTTGGATAATGGATAATATTTGCCGCTTCAATCAATTGCTTTTCCCCCGGATCTAGATCACGGGCATCTGTTAAAATCACACGATCTTCGGGCAGGGGTTTGAGTTGCAGTGCTTCTATCATGGTCTGCTCTCCCCTGCCGATCAGCATGGCCAGCGGCATTCCGCCCAGAAAGCCGCTGGGGGTGGTCTGCCAGGTGTTAAGGTCGCCATGGGCATCAAACCAGATGAGGATCGGATCAATTCCGGCGCGCTGCACGCCGGCCAGCATGCCGATGGTGGTACAGCAATCGCCGGCGATGCTGATTGGCCGCTTTCCGCTTAAAATGGATTGCCGCGTGAAATCGGCCAGGGGCTTGTGAAGGGCGGAAAGGCGCATTTGAATTTCGCCGTCGGGCAAAAGCGGTTTGTTGATGAGCCAATCGGATGCCGCAAGAGATTCAAGCCCGGACAGCGGTTCATCAAGAAAAAACGGCGTCAGAATCATCTGGTTTTGCATTTTTAACCTCTATTCTTTTTAAACATTTTAAAAGTGGTTATAATTCCCTAGCGGAATGAAAAGACATACCATAAATGGATTAAATTGCAAAATTTTGTTTTCAACGGGTAGATTGGCAATTTCGCTTCAGATCAATTCAAAGTGAAAGCGTGAGCGCGAATTTTCAACCATGAGCGACTGCGATCCTCAATTTACTATGGCGGCTGGAGGATGTCCTCATTTCCCAGCAGCAGATCTCCGACATTCCTCGAATCGACGTTTATCCGGACCGGCGGGCCGGATTTTCGTGCCTGATGGACCGCATGGCATATGTCGGCCGGATGAGGTCATCAGCAATGATTGTCACCCTGCCGCTGACGCCACTGCCAACCAGCACGGAATCGAGGCCGAAGGCGTGGGCGCCGTGAATGTCCGTTGCAAGCTGGTCGCCGATCATTACCATATCTCTGGTGCCGCTGCGTCGCAATGCTTCCTTAAAGATGGCGGCATGGGGCTTGCCGAGCCTGTCAAACTGCAAATTACGTCGTGCGGGATAACGCTGGTGCAGTGCAGCTTCGAGGATCAGGGCGATACCGCCGCCGGTAATACCGAAACCCTGAACGGATTTGGGATAAATCAAATCGGGATTGGGCAACACCAGGTGAACACTTTCGCCGTGATCAAGTTTGCGAATCAGTCCGGTTAATACGGTATCCACCGTTTCGAGGAACGGGAAGCCGGATTCGTCTCCGATGACCAGGACCTCAAATGTTTCTGCCGGAGGCACCACCACACCTCCGGCCAATTCCACGTAGCTGACGCTGTCTTCGGGACCCAGCACGACGCAGCGTGAACCTGTCAGCCGGTTTTTGGTGAAGTAACCTTTTAACAAATCACCCGAGGTGATGATCCTGTCGGCCTCGATCGCCAGGCCTATGCTTTGGAATCGTGCAGCAGTGGTGGCCGGCAATCTGGAGGCGTCATTGGTCAGTATATAATAAGGTTTTGCAGCCCGATTTAGCTTCGCGATCAGCTCGGCGGCTCCCGCAAGTCTGCCTGCTGCATGCACCAGGACGCCGTAGGCATCCAGCAGCAGCACCTCATAACGGTCGATCAGGGTCTCAATGGTAATTTCCGGTAGTTTCTTCATTATAGACCTTCCGTACTGTGAAGGGTCTCCTTTATAAATAAGGCGGCCGCCAAAGACAGCACGGCTCCGGCCAGGCAGATTAAAAACATGTGTCGAAAGCCGACCGTTGAATACTGGCCCTGGCCAAGACTCTGCGCAGTCAAGACGGCGCCGATGAGGACCTGAAAGATGGCTCCGCCTGCGAATGGAAAAAGATTAATCGCACCGACAGCCGTTCCGGAGATCGCAATCGGAAAAAGCTCCTTGGCGATCGTAGCAATGACCGGTCCCACGGCACCACCCGAGAAAAAAAAGCCGAAAAACAGAACGTAAAGTACGGGTAGGGTCATTGCGTCTACATAGAAACTCATGATTCCACTGACCCCCAATAACATCACACTGCAGCCGATAAGAATCGATTTTCTGCCGAACCGATTGGCAGACCAGCCCAATAACGGGCTGCCGAAGATCAATGCCAAGGCGAATGTGGATAAAACGCCGCCGGCTGACGTTTTACTATAGCCGTAAACCTGCATCAGAAATGGACCGCCCCATAATCCTCCGACGGCAAAAGATATGCCGATAACACAGAACGCCCAGACGGCCGGGGGCCAGAATCGACCTGAGGTAACGACCAGCCACATGCCTTTGATCAGGCCAATCCCTATTTGTGCTTCTGCGCGAACCGGGTTGATTGGAGGTAAGCCCATGTCAGATGGCCGGTTGCGGACAAACGCAAATGCGAGGGCGGCCATCAGCAGGGTGATTATGCCGACGGATAAAAACGTCATTCTCCAACCGATGATGTTGCTGACCCACGCCAGCGGAGCGCTGGCGGAAAGCGCCCCAATGCCGCCCATGGACATGAAGGCACTGCCCATGATGATAAATTGGCGTGGGGTGAACCATTCAGACAGCAATTTGAAGTTGCAGACGAAGACGGTGGAGACACCGATGCCGACGAGAATCCGGCCCATGATGGCTACCGCCAAATTCGGCGCAATGCCCATTACCACAGATCCGACACCGGCCAGAATTAAGAATACGGATACGGTGTTGCGAGGGCCCCATGAATCCGCCATGAGACCGGTGGGCAGCTGCATGATGGCGTAAGCGTAGAAATAGGCCGAACTCAGCACGCCCAGCAGGGTCCCGGAGATACCAAATGAGGACTGAATATCAAGGGCTATAACCGCCGGACACAGGCGATGGAAAAACACCAGGACGTAGCATAGAAAAATGAGGAGGCAGATGAGGTATCGGTATGC
>CAMYLH010000375.1 GCA_947259065.1 uncultured Desulfobacterales bacterium | reverse complement strand
AAGAATCTGGTCAAGGCACTCATCGAAAAACACGCCATCAGACAGCGACAGGCAGAACCGGATTGTTGCCGAGGCGCGGCGCGAACGTGAGCAGCGGGAGAAGACCTATCGGGAGCAAGCACTCAAGCTGTATCCCTGGGTCTGCGCCCGGTGCGGACGGGAATTTAGCGGCAAAAAGCTTCGCGAACTGACGGTTCATCACAAGGACCACAACCACGACTACAACCCTCCCGACGGCAGTAACTGGGAATTGCTGTGCCTCTACTGTCACGAAAATGAACACTCGCGGTATGAGGATTCTGCAACCTATAGCGAGGTGACACCGGGCGAGGAGCAACCGTCGTCTTCCGGCTATCGGCCGTTTGCCGCTCTGGAAGCCCTGTTGAAGAATAAAAAGGAATGATCATGCAAGTCGCCACCATAAAACCAGTTTATGGAAAGAGTAGCCCAGGATGCAGTCCATTTCCTGATCGAGATCATAAAAGTCTAGTTGGAGTGCCTGCGCCAACTCCTTTCCGATGGTCGTCTTGCCGGACCCGATCGTGCCGCAGAAATAGATGTTCAATTACCGGCCGCCTTGGCCGCGTCCACAATAGCCAGCATTGAAGGCGGGTATCCCCAGGAATCAATGCTGCACCCATTGGCCAGGAAAAATCGCGTTTTACCCCCGAGTTCGATTGCCTCGCGCACATGATTTTTTAAAAATTCCCGGGTGGTGCGGGCCACAATCTTCTGATTGATACCGCCCATGACACAGCCCGGTACTCGTTCTTTGACCCATTGCAGCGAGGGACCTTTTGAATATGGGCCGTATTCATTTTGCCAAGTTCGGAAATCGCTTTAAATACCTTGACAGCCGGCGGCTTAACAAACCTGAGAAAATTGTCCCGGCTGATCAACTCGGCGGCTGCCGGTACCGACATGAAAATACCGGCTGATCCGATAGCCAGCGACCTTTTGCAGTAGGCAATCAGATTGTCGGCGACGATATCCAGGGCCTGCAGCAATACGTCCGCCTCATTTTCCATCAGCGCTTCGATGTTTTCCCCTGCCATATTACGGCGGATGCTTTGCCAGGGATCGAATACCGTATCGATAAAATAGGCCTTGTCCTTCAGCTCTGCACTGATATGTTCCAGGGCTTTGAACTGCTCCCGCCAGTCGGTCTGGTCTATATCGAAGGGGGTAATGCGTTTTAAATCCTCTCCGGTCTTTACCGCATCCAAACCCTGGGGCGGCTGATAAAAATAATCATTCATGACTTTTAAAAAATCAAAATCGTAATACTTGAAATACTCCAGTGAAATGCCGCCAAATTGCTCACCAGCGGCATGCTGTATGCCGAAGTGATACCAAAGTTAAAGCGGCGGCCTGTCCACCTCCTCACCGTTTAAAACCCGATCGACTCTTTCGATTTTATTCATTGGTCATTCCCCTTTCATTTACTTGGTTAAAATTAGAAGTTTTTAGATTCGAATACAATAATTTACCTGGTAAATGACCTCCTTTCTGATGGTTTAACTGATTTGATCGGGTGAGGAACACGAATTAAATATTTTACTGGTAATGTCAAGGCATTTGTATATCAGAAATACAATTGGTTATTGATTGGCTGCTGCAGCCGGCCTGATGCGGACATGCCACTACATTTCCCCAAATCCATTGCAATATGTCATATTTTGATGTAGAGCTTATTGCAACGGGTTGCCGAGAGACCGCAATAGGTTGAAGCGTTGCAGCATAATCATAAATCAGGCGATATTTAAACAATGGTGGACTTCGATAGAAATAAACTTACCCAGGTTTTTCTGGGCATACTGGTGGTTGTGGCTGTTGGCGTTGTGCTGAAATATTCAGCCTCGGTTATACTGCCGCTGATAATCGCCTGGCTTTTTTCTTATCTGATCGGCCCGGTAGTCAATTACATGACCCAAAGGAAGGTTCCCACGACGCTGGCGGTCGTTATCATCTTGATTTTACTGCTGGGTATCCTCTATCTGTCGGGCACCTTTTTGTATGCCCGCATCTCAGCCTTTGCAGCAGCTTATCCGAGATATCATGCGCGAATGACCGAGTTAATCACAACCGTTACCAGCCAGCTGAATCTAGGGTTTGATCCGCTGGCCGGCATCAACTGGGGCCAGGGTGTCGGCCGATTTTTAATGAGCCTGTCCGGTTCTGTTTTTGCGTTTGCGTCCAAGCTGGTGCTGGTCGTCGTATTTCTGTTTTTCATCCTGCTTGGCAAGCCTTTTTTTAAATACAAAATTTTGAAATCATTTTCTCAGGAAAAAGCCAATCAGCTTAGCGAGATCACCTTTTCCATAACCGCCCAGATCCGGCGTTATCTGTCTCTGCAATTTTTGATCAGTTCGGTTACCGGATTTCTGGTGTGGTTTGCCTTAGAATTGATCGGCGTGGACTTTGCGATTACCTGGGGTGCCATGGCATTTTTTCTGAATTTCATTCCCACTGTTGGATCCATTGCCGCGTCCATTCCGCCGATTCTTTTGGCGCTGGTGCAATTTTACCCCAGCATATGGCCCGCCGTCGCCACGCTGGTTTCACTCTTAACCATTCAACTGAGCATCGGCAACGGTATTGCACCGAAAGTTTTGGGGGATCAATTGAATCTCAGCCCGGTGGTGATTCTATTGTCTATATTATTCTGGGGCTGGATTTGGGGAATAGTCGGAGCCCTGCTATCGGTTCCAGTTACGGCCGCCCTTAAAATAGTGTGCGAAAATATCGAATCTCTGCATCCCATCAGCGTGATGATGGGCTCGGGGAAAAGTTACTGGCGTGAATTCAAGAAATTAGAAAAGCGTGTGCCTGAGGTGGGCGATCTTGGTAATCCTTCATCGCAAAAACAAAAGTCCGAATGAGGGTAGTGCTTATTGTGGGTGGCCTACTGAAACATTTAACCGAATTAAATAAATTTTTTCTGCCATCATCCTACTCCCATCCCGCTATTTCCCTCAGTGATTGCAATGTCTTTACGAGGCAGGTTTTCAAGGTAATGTTGACACCCTCTCCGTTGACTGCACTGGCCGCAAACGATGGGGCTTTCAACTGTCTGTTGTAAACTTTTTCCATTTCTTCGATGGACAACAGGGGCAGGCCTTCCTTGGCAAGATCTCTTTTATTGTATTGTAAGACCAGCGGGATTGTCATAATGTTTAAACCATAACTTTTTAAATTTTCCGACAGATTCTTCAGGGAAAGCATATTTCTTTCGTGACGGATTTTAAGGGAGTCGGCCACAAAGACTACACCGTCAACTCCTTTTAAAACGAGCTTTCGGGTGGAATTGTATTTCACCTGTCCGGGGACCGTATACAGTTGAATGCGCACATCAAGTCCCTTGATTCTGCCGGCCTCCATGGGCACAAAATCAAAGAAAATGGTCATATCACCCTTGGTCTTGATCGAAACCATTTCATTGGACATTAGTTTTCTGCTATTTTTAAAAACATATTCCAGGTTGGTTGTCTTGCCGCACCTGCCCGGACCATAATATACGATCTTGCACTCAACTTCCTTTTTTTTCAAATTAATTAGCGCCATAATTTTTAATATCCGGAGAAATCTATTAATATTTTCTGTAATTTATAATTATAGAAACCTGCGCCGGATGTGTCAAGCAGCAAGATCATAATTTTTTAATAACATATTGATTATTTATTAATATCTCATTGCTTCGGGTAATTTTTTCTGATTTTTTGCCTCTACGAATTGCGGATTGATACGAGCGGTGTGGTTTGCCGGTTGGGCTACTCTGTCAGAGGGGTGGTCGCCCTTACCCGGTCGATGGTGATTTTTGCCAGGGGAGCAGGCATAGAATGCCATATTTTTGCAGGCAACCTCAGAGAGGACCCAGAGAAAAAACAGGAGACGGGGCTTGTGCCATCTCCTGTTCGAACATGGATTTTAACTTAAGATTAATCAATAATCTCTAAATTTCTAAATTGTTTCAGCTATTTTTTATATTCACAGCTCCTTGAAGCCGGCGTATCCGTTTCGATGGCTTCTTTATCCCCGATCTCCAGAGATTTATCCAGAATATGAATGGCTTCGTCGATCTCTTCTTCGGTAATGATCAACGGTGGTGTGATCACCATCGTATCATACCAGGAAGAAATATAGAGACCATTTTTCATCGCATCGCCGGATATTTTAGCTGTCATGAGGGCCTTACCGCTGAACTTATCTTCCTTGGTGTCAAAAGGTTCTTTGGTCTTGCGGTTTTTCACGATTTCAAGTGCCCAGAAGTGGCCGATTCCTCTGACATCGCCGACACAGATGTGCTTATCCGCCAATTCATAAAGCCTTTTTTTGATATGCTCACTGGCTTTTTGAGGCAGACCGGAATCAAATAACCTGAGGTGTTCAGAGATTGCCGCCGGAATGGCCGAGGCCGCCAGGGCATGGTAGGCAAACGTGTGACCATGGCAGAAAAGTTCCTCTTCAAAGAAGTTTGCAACCTCTTTCGTCGAGGCCGTGATGGCCACCGGTGTGTAGGCTGCGCTGGCCCCCTTGGCCGTTGTCAGAATGTCGGGCAGGACATCCCAGTGTTGAATGGCAAAGGTTTTGCCGGTGCGAAACCAGCCGGACATGACTTCG
>CAMYLH010000374.1 GCA_947259065.1 uncultured Desulfobacterales bacterium | reverse complement strand
GGCGGAAACCGGCGTTGTCATGCTGGTCTACCTGGACGAAACTTTTGAAAGGCGCAAGGCAAAGGGCCTCATGCATACCGCCGGGGACCTGCGTGCGGCCATCATCGAAGGCGCTGTCGAAAGGGTGCGGCCCAAGCTCATGACCGTGGCGACGACCCTGATCGGGCTGATGCCGGTGATGTTGGCGATCGAAACCGGGTCCCAGGTGATGAAACGGATTGCAGCTCCCATGGTGGGCGGCCTAGTGTCTTCCACTATTCTTACGCTGGTGATCATACCGGCTGTTTATGATATCTGGAAACGCTGGGAACTGCGCAAAGCCATATCCCATGTACCCGAAGAAACCGAGGAGGTAACAGATGAAGGAGATTAAGGCCTATATACGTTGCGATCGGGCGCTTAAGGCGCTCGATGCGCTCTGCGAAGCCGGAATGAAACATGCAACCCTTACGCATGTACTAGCGGTGGGCGCCGAAGCCGAGTGCGACCAGGCCAAAATGAACATCGAATTCGGCTGCCAGGTAAATCGCATGGTAAAGCTGGAGGTTATCTGCCTGGATAAAGACGAGCCCAAAACGGTCGAATTGATCCGAAATGCAGCTTGCACCATGCAACCGGGCGACGGAATCATTACGGTCGCCAACGTCAATCGTCTGGTAAAAGTGCGTACCGCTGCGGTCAGCACCGACGCGCTTTGAACCGCCTCGGACGGATCGCTTTTCCGGCCGGTGCTAAAAACCTGTTCATATCGAAAACAACCAATTTATAATTAATAAAAAACGGAGGAAAATCATGAAAAAATCAATGTTTCTATTCGTCATCGCACTTACGGGCGCATTCGTTTTCAATATAACGGCCTTGGCCGACAATCAGGGTATGAAAATGGACCATTCCCAATCTGCCGGAGATCATAGCAAAACAATGGACCATTCCCAACACATAGGTGAGAAAATCCATGAGTCCAAGGTAGAGGGCTATCAGTTTGCCTACCACCTGCTCAACATGGAGGACCGTGCGACCCACCACATGATGGTTTATATTTTGGCGCCGGATGGTGGCAAAGTGGAGGATGCCAAAGTCGGGTATCTTGTCAAAGGCCCGGATGGAACCAAACAAAAAATGATGGCAATGGGCATGAAGGGTGCTTATGGTGCCGACCTTGACTTCAAACAAAAGGGTACCTATGCGGTCAAGATGAAAGCCGTAACCCCAGACAAAAAGTTCATGGACGAGTTTACCTATGAGGTTGAATAGGCGGCTCTATGTTATTGTAAATTCAAGCAGGATTTAGGAGACTACCCGCATGCTTAGGCCCAGGAGCCTGCAACAACGTCTGTCTCTTTTTATGTTCTTGCCGGTGGCGCTGCTTCTGATCGCCATGGGATTTGTGGGGTTTATCTACGCCCGCGACAGTTTAGTCAACCAGTGGCGGGAAGCCGCCATCCTCAAACTTCAGCGGGCAGCCCATCAAGTGGATATGCGCCTGAACCATACCAAGGCCTGGATACGAATGTTTCACAAAACCGCCGGGGAAAAGTACCCTGATCTAATCCATCTGTGGGTGGTCGAACAGTTAAAAGATATCGAAGGTATCGCGCGGGTCGATTTGGTTTGGAATGATCATATGCATGATCAGGGTTTACATTCATAGTGCCAGAATATCGGAAATCACTCCACCCAGATATGATGCATCCGCTGAGGGTAAAACGGTTTCCCTTCTTTCCGATCTCAACGATGAAAACAGCCAAACCATCGGCCGGCTGGAGGTGTTGCTGAATTTCGACTATCTCATCGAAAATATAGCGGCTTCCGGCTGGTGGCAGAGCCATAAGGCGTTCTTGGTGGATAATACCGGACAAATACTGATCAGTACCTCTACAGAACCTGGCCAGAAACTGGGCGATAATATCGATCCCCTGGAGCAGAAGATCCTGGAGGCCATGTTGAGCATGCCTTTCGGGACCATACTCGGTCAAGGTCACCCGCCCTCTGAAGTCATTGGATTCTACAAATTGCATGAAGCACCGTGGACGCTGGTGATGATTGCACCCGGGGAAGAAATTCTTTCACCCATCATTCGGTTTCGTTTGTACTATACGATCAGCGGGGCGATTTTTATATTGTTAGTGCTTTTTTTGATCCGATCGGTAATGGGCCGGACGGTTGCCGCCATAAAAGACGTTTCCAAGGCCGCGGATAAGGTTGCCCGCGGGGATTACGGCAAGCTGCTTCCCGTCAAAACACAGGATGAAGTCGGCGAATTAACCCGCAGTTTTAATTCCATGGTGATTCAACTTAAAGAGCGCATTCAAATGAAAGAAGCCTTAAACCTGGCCATGGAAGTCCAGCAGAATCTACTGCCTCAAAAACCCTTACACCTTGAAAATATGGATATTGTCGGGCAAAGTATCTATTGTGATGAAACCGGCGGTGATTATTTCGATTTTTTTCAATTTCCCGCTTTAGGATCGGGCAGGGTCGGAGTTGCGGTGGGGGATGTGGTGGGACATGGTGTATCGGCCGCTCTGCTCATGACCACTGTGCGGGCATTTTTGCGCAGCCAACTGGCACAGCCCGGCGATCTTGATCAGAAGGTGACTGCCGTCAACCGGCTTTTATGCCTGGATACTTTTGAGTCGTGTGATTTCATGACCTTGTTTTTAATGGTTATTGATGCGAACAAAAGGGAACTGCGCTGGGTGCGGGCGGGACATGATCCGGCCCTCGTTTATGACCCATCCAGCAACTCGATTTATGAACTGCAAGACGGGGGATCCGCGCTTGGAATCGATGCCGATTGGACGTTTGAAGAGTATAAGCACTCTGGGTGGTCGGCCGGACAGATTATTGTTATCGGAACGGACGGAATTTGGGAGACAGAAAATCCCCATTCTGAAAAATTCGGTAAATTTCGCTTGCGACAAATTATCCGACAGCACAGTCAGTTCTCAGCGCAGGAAATTTTAGATGCCATAATAAACTCATTGAAAGAATTTCGAGGCACAGCTTCCCAAAATGACGATGTAACTCTGGTTGTTGTAAAAGCCCTTTAAATAAAGCGGATTTCTCAGTCGACCGCAGGTGTCATATAAGACGAATAGATAGAATGATATTCATTATTTAAAATTTTTATGAAGATTTTTCCGATTAAAAAACTGTATCTGCCGGCGTTATCCATTGTTGCCGTGGGATTTCTTCTGCTGGTTCTGATCAGTATATCCACCTACCGCAACCTGGATCGCCAAAAAACCATGGCGCTCAGTTTTCTTCATCGGCAGGGAGAAGGCCTGATTCTCTCCCTTGAAGCGAGTGCCCGCACCGGGATGAAAACCCTCATGTGGCAGGAAGTGTCCTTGGGCAGTCTCTTACAAGAAACGGCTAAAAACAATGATATCGCTTATGTCTATATTGTTGATGAGCACGGGACAATCGTCCACCATTCGGATTCATTAAATGCAGGGACTAATGTCGACTGGAAACCCCGGATTACCGAAGAAGATCAGATTGACAGCCGGATAAAGAAACTACCCGACAAAACACAGATATATGAGCTCGCAAAATTTTTTTCACCTATGTATGAACCTGCAATGATGCACCATAGAAATAGCCGGATGGGCATGGAATCAGGTCACCTGGCAAATTCTCATTCGCATCATGGAGATACCATTATTCTTGGTATGGAAATGTCGGATTATGAACAGGCGCGTCACGCGGATATTCAACATGCTTTTATTATGGCAGCCATTATTTTAATTCTTGGATCGGGGGCTCTTTTTTTTATCTTTGTTATCCAGAATTACTACCTTGTGGATAAAACTTTGAAACAAACCAAGGACTACACCCGTGAAGTCGTCGCCAACATGGCCAATGGTTTAATAAGCATCGATTCTCAAGGAAAAATCGTTTCATTTAACTTATTAGCTCTCGAACTTCTCGGTATAAAGGAGTCAGCAGCGCAAGGTATGGATTTAAGGACATCGATCAACTTTGAAAAATCAGGCATCCAAAGCACATTAACAGAATGTGTTCCGGTACTTGATTATGAAATCCATCATCAACGCGAAGCCGGTGAAATCGTCTCATTGGCCTTAAGTGCGACACCAATTAAAGATGGAAAAGGCGGCAGTGAGGGAGCGGTGATGGTGCTGCGGGATTTGAGAGAAATTAAATTATTGCAGGAAAAGGTAAAGCGCTCCGAGAAACTGGCTGCTATCGGAGAGCTGGCGGCCGGTGTGGCCCATGAGATTCGTAACCCTTTGAGCTCAATTCGTGGGTTCGCACAATTTCTGAGACATTCCTTGAAAGATAAACCGCAAGAGAAAGAATATGCCGAAACAATGGTTACCGAAATTGACCGCATAAATAGAGTCGTGACCGATCTGCTCACATTTGCACGGCCAATGACAGTTGAAATGTCTCCAACGGATATTACAGAACTTATCGAACATTCCATCCGTTTGGTGGAAGCTGATGCACTAGCGCGTGACATAAAAATTCAAATGAAAGTTTCAGATCTAAGCAAAATTCCATTGGACGCCAATCAAATAACCCAGGCACTCTTAAACCTTTTGCTCAATGCGCTGCAAGCATTGCCTCCTCAAGGTAACATTGAGATCGGCGCTGAGTTGGATGCGGCTGAATCACAGCTGTATTTCTGGGTAAAAGATGATGGCCCCGGTATCCCTCCCAATCAAACAGAAAAGATCTTTGACCCCTTTTATACGACCCACCAAAAAGGCACCGGACTTGGTCTTGCCATTGTCCATAAAATCGCTGAAAATCATAATGGTGAAATTAGAGTAGACAGTCCGCCCAAAGGTATGGCCCGGGGGTGCTGTTTTTCCATTATTATACCCATAAACCTTAATGGAATAAAGAAGGACAAGCTAAAAAGGACGGAAATCTAAAAGGCTCAGTTTAAGGATAACAAATGAAATCAAAAATCCTTGTCGTCGACGATGAACGTTCTCATCGGCAGATGATCGATGCCGTCCTCTCAGCCGAGGGCTATGAAATAGCGCAAGCTGACAGCGGACAGGCAGCCATTGATGCTGTCGCAGAAAAATTCTACGATCTGGTCATAATGGATATTCGTATGCCTGCGCTCGGTGGAATAGAAGCACTTAAAAAAATAAAAACGATCAGTCCGGGGATACCTATCATTATCATGACCGCTTATGCCTCAGTCAGCACGGCCGTAGATGCTCTCAAATCAGGCGCATCAGATTATTTGACCAAACCGTTGGACATCGAAGAACTTAGGATACTGGTCACCAAAACCCTGCGAATACACCAACTCGAAGAGGAAAATATTTACCTCAAAGAAAGATTAAACGATCGCTTCGATTTTTCGAGCATCATCGGCCAAAGCCCGGCAATGAATAAGCTGTTTGAAACCATGGCCTTGGTGGCACCCTCTGAAGCCACAGCTCTCATTGTTGGTGAAAGCGGTACAGGAAAGGAATTGATTG
>CAMYLH010000373.1 GCA_947259065.1 uncultured Desulfobacterales bacterium | reverse complement strand
CTGAACCCCTGAACCCCTGGCCCAGACCGATCATCGGCACTATACATGCGAAACGTACAGTCTAAGCTTACTCAAGCATTAGTTTGGAATCATGCCACGAGTCACACCAGGGCGGGCTTTGAACCCTTGAACGCCTACCTAGGCGGCAGCAGTCCTTCAGCCGCCAGGTCGGCCGCCCAGTCATCGAAGACGGAGATATGGGCTGTGGTGTGATAGTCCACGTAGTAATCGCCGCCCGCCACCCGGCGGATGACCTCCAGCGCCTGATCGTCCGGAGGGATGTGCAGCGGTTTTAAAGCCATCTTTTCCGGTTTGTTTTGCAGGTATTTCCGGTGGGCGTCACAGTCTTTGACAAAGGCCTCTTCACTGAAAAAATTAAGATTATCCAAAACACCGAAACAATGCCTGGCATGGTGAACACCAAATTCACACAGTATCTGTCGGCCGCGAATTCCGTCTTGCAGTGCTTTCTCATTGGGCCTTTTTTCTTCGGTACTTCCACCGGACTGTACCGTAGGCAGGCCCGTCAGCCACATGTTCAGCCTGGCCACCGCCACGTTCAGCAGGTTCATGGCATCGTGGGAATAAGCCAGATCACCATGGGGACCCGTGGTGCACGGCATGCCGCCAAACATACACAACACCCCCGGCTTGGCTGTTTGCGCCACAGCCAGCATGAACATCACTTCAGCCTGGTTGAGAATCAAACATCCCTGGGGGGTGTGCGGTGATGTGCGCCCTGCCAGAGGCATGGTGGTGAGTCGTAAATTATTGCCGGCATCAGCGCTATTTACCAGGGCCTGCAGCATGTCATCCATGGCGGTCAACGGCGATTTCAGCCCACAGATGGAGTCATGCCAATCTTCTCTGCCGGAAAACCATCTGACTGCATCTTCGTCATTCATATAGGCACTGCAGGTCACCTTGATACAATTATCAAGACGGTCCATGATCTTGTTGCACTCCAGCGGATCCCCCCGATGCACCTTGACCGGCTGGCTCAAAAAGCGCACCACATCCAGATTCTCCGAGATTACCTGCATTAAATGCTCCAGCTCTTCATAGCTGGCAGGCATGGGGAATTCATCAGCCTCACGATACAAAAATGGTGGAATACCCCCGATTCCCAGGGTGTTGGCACCTTCATCGCGGGCAAACGTTTTGGGGGCCGAAGCCAGGGCCTGGTCGATCAGTTCCGGTAACAGGTAAATCCGCGCCGCCGATTCATCGTAACCTGCAAGACCGGTGGCTTCCAGCAAAGCGATGACGTTTTGATTTCTGGTTTCGATGCCGACTTCGGCCAGCACAATTTTGGCGTTTTCCTGAATACCGTCATAAACTTTCCATTCCTGTCCAAGGGCATCCCGATGTTCTGCAGGCGCCTGGTTGGTCAAATCATCGTAGGTTAGCATCTCAAGATCCTCGATTATAATAAATTAATGCCTAAAGTGAACTAAAATGACTAAAATGACTAAAATTAAGGAAACGCTGCGCTCTATCTGTTTTTATAAAATTGACAGAATACCATAATTTTAGCTCATTTTAGTTCATTTCAAATTTTAGCTCATTTTCTCAATCAAAATTACAACATTTTGAAACTCGAATAACTTATTTTGCTCTGATATTGTGACAAAGTAGAATTATCTAAGCAGTTCGGCAGCAATCTGCGAAATTGCGCTCCGGTGATTTGCAATGGAATACATAAGCCTGACAGTGTGCTTGAGATAGGCCAGGTAATCATCGTCGCTTAATTTATCATCGGAATGGAACGTGGTTACAATCCAGTTAATAATGCATAAGTTGGCGGCGGTGAGCATGCCGGGCAAATTTTCGATTTCCACCGCATTCAACGGTTTCATACCGTCTGTCTGGTACAATTGATCCTGATACGTGTTTAGGAATAGGGTTGCTTTTTCCAGTCGCAGGTCGCCGTCGCTTGTTTCGTCCCAACTGCCGCAAAAATAATTGATCGCCATGCACACGTCAAATAGCCGCAGGTCGATCTTGGACCAGTCAAAGTCAAAAATTCCCACAACACGATTATTTTTATATTTAAGGTTGCCGGGATGAAAATCACAATGGATCGGACAAAGCGGCATGCCTGAGGCATCAGCTTCCGTAATCCGTGTATTCCCGATCGACTCCATGATGTTTTCCAGATGAGTCAAAAAGAAGCGATGAAATTTGCTGTTACTTGCGGTTTGTGCATGCGTCTGAAATGCTGAACGAAAAGTGGGCAGCAAATCGATTATCGGCGGCTCGACCCTTCGGAAATTCCCTGGATCAAATCCTATCGTGGCCGTGTGGAAAGTAGCAAGCATTTTCGATGCGCTAACAAATTCCTCATCATTGAGAGCCGGGTTATTCCAGGAATATTTGTCCTCACCTTCAAGGTATTCATACACGGCAAAAAAGCTTTTGCTGTGGGTTGGCTTGAAATACGTGGTGCCTTGCCGATTAGCGATCACCCCGGCGACAATGGTGAATCCTCTGGCAGTACAGTAGTTGATGAGCGCATGTTCAAATTTGATTTCGTTTTCGGCAACGCCGTGCTTATACTGGCGTAAAAAATATGCTTTTCGGATTCCGTCCCTTTGAACCACCAATCCGAAACTGCGGTTGACGAAACCACCGAAGATTTCATAAACTTTCTGCACACGGCCCAGATCGTACAATGCTTCGATGATTTCAACAAGCTGGTGGCGCAACCCTGTGTCCTCAAACAACCCCGCCGATCGGACGGCAACCCGACTGCTTTCAGGGCCGATCGCCAGCAGTTCATGGGATTTTCCGGAGCTCATTTTGGGCAGCCACCGCATCTTGCTCGTATCCATGAATTCTCAGGAATCCTTAAATATTCAATGCTACAGACCTCGTTGAATAGTTTACTGGTTGATTGGTTGATTAGGTAAATTATAGTCATAATTTTAGAATGTTACGATTGTTGTTTAAAGATTTTGGGGACACGGATTTTCACAGATAACCGCAGATTAGTACAAACCGCCTGGCGGCGGAACCATGTCCAGACATACGTAGCCGCCTGTTTGCTATGTGTCCTTTCTCGCCGAAGGCGAAACAAACTTGCTTTTTAATCCGTGTTAATCCGTGTTTATCTGCCTGCCCCGTTAAATCATTGCGCATCAGAGCCTGCAATGTCAATTTGCTGCCAATCATAGCGTTTCATATTTAATCCAGCCCAAATTGCATTTAACTGGGGTGTCCTAATTGTCCTTAATCTTTTGAAACATGACGTGTTCAATTATTTTGCAAATATGGGATAAATCCATATTTACAACCACTTAACCAATCAACGATATCTGATCCCAGGATGATAGCAAAAATTTCCTGATACAACTTTTTTGCCACAAAATGCACAAAAATAATTCATCAGGGCCTACTCCGCTGTGATGTTGACGCCGTTCGGTTTGGCATGATACCGTCCGAGCTCAATTTCGAGCTTATACTTATCGCCCCGGTAATAGGAGTACAAAATTTCCACCGGAATGCTTTTGTCGTCAAATGTCACGTATTCCGAAAAAATTGCAGCTGAATTTACCGGAATTCTCAGTATCCCGGCTATCTTCTTATTTAAATTCACGGCACTGATGGTCTGCTTGCTCCTGGCAAGCACAACGTTAAAGCGCTCGGAAATGATATCATACATGGAGCCGGTCAGATCAAAATTTAAAAAGCCCTCAAACATATCCGCCGGCAAGAAGCTTTCTTCAAAAATATAAGGTATGCCGTTTCCGGCTCTGATTCGTCGAACCGGCCGTTTCCGGCTCTGATTCGTCGAACCGCAATCACCTTTTTGTTGGTGCCTAAAAACAGGGTCCTGGCCACATAATCATCGGCTGTCTCGATACCATTTTCAACTACGATGGTCTTTGCCTTTATGCCACTTTGTCCCAGCATATCTCTGAAGCTGGAAATCCGCTCAAGTTTGTGTTTTACTTCTGAAGGTGCGGGAGCACTGACAAAGGTTCCGGTACCCTTTTCTTTTCTTAAAATTCCTGCCGCAGTTAATTCGGTGATGGCCTGCCGCAGGGTGTTTCGATTCACACCACACATTTGGGAAAGTGCAACTTCTGATGGCAGTCTCTCCCCGACTTTGTAGCGGCCGGTTTGAATCAATTCTCTCAGCCAGGCGCTGATCTGAAGATATTTTGGTATGGGGTTTGATGCGTCAACGATTTTCAATTTTATCCCTCCTTTGATCGCTCCCCGGTAGCCCGGCAGATAGGGTGATGCGGCCAATCATATAGATACCCCAAAACCGTAATTGGATCGCGATGATATCCAAAATGGCAATTGTTTAATAGTTTAGAAGTATATACAACTAACAGGGCTTTGATTGCAATAAATATTTTGCATATAACCCATTTTTTTCAAGGCACTATAAATTGCTTGATTATGTCCATAAAAATAGCTATATTTAATCGATAGTATTGCAGGTCTGACACAAGGATTTCCGGTTTATTCTATCGTTGCAAAAACCGACGGGTAAACAACATTGGGATTTATCGGGGTTAGGAGGGCAACCAGATGGCAAAACAATTTTCGATTGCCGAAGCAAAAAGTAAACTTCCGGCTATCATCCACAGTGTTGAAGATGG
>CAMYLH010000372.1 GCA_947259065.1 uncultured Desulfobacterales bacterium | reverse complement strand
TATATCCAAAATAGCCCCGAGCTTTCGATCAAATAGCTCTCCGTCCTCATTGTAAAACTCAAATGAAGCAAGGACTCTTATATTAATTCTTTGATATTTCCTTTTATTATTCATCCGTTTTTTACTTTATTTGAAATGTAAGCTGATAATTTTTTTTATCCATTACTATAAACACTGATCATATTTCTACCTTTGTTTTTGGAATTGTAGAGAGCATTGTCGGCTTCAGATAAAATTTCAGACTTCTCAATTGTATCGATTGAGGGATGATAGCATGTCACCCCAACACTTACGGTGACATCTATACGACAACCATTCGTCTCTATCTCCAATTGTTCAACAGCCTTTCTCAATCTCTCCGCAGTTATAGCCGCTCCTTTAAGTTCAGTTTCCGGCAATACAATGGCAAATTCTTCCCCGCCATAGCGCGCGGCAATATCTGAATCACGGACGGTAATTTTGATTGTCTTACTGACCTCCTTTAACACCAAATCACCAACCGGATGACCATAGTTATCGTTGATCTTTTTAAAGTGATCGAGATCAAGCATAATCAAGGAAAAAGGCCTTTTATACCTTATCGCCCGGCTCAATTCACCATCCATTAAATCTTGAAAATAGCGATGATTGTATAGGTCTGTTAAGCCGTCCTTGAAAGCCATGTCTCTTAGTCGTTCATTGGCCTTTTTCAATTCTTGAGCGAAATTTTCGGCCTTTTCTTTGGCCTGTTTTAATTCCACAATTAGCTGTTCGTATGATAAATTTAGTTTTCCGAGCTCCTCATTTGCTTCCTGAAAAATTAGCGAAAATGGTTTCATATTGCCGGGATCAATTTCAAAATACGACAGAATTTCAACACTTTTATTGGCGACAGAATCTATAATAGACTCCAGGTCGTCTTCAACCACACCGTAATCGCCACAGATAATTTTTTTAATATCCTGAATTTTTTCAGCACTGCGAGTCCCATGGTATACAGAAGACATTTTATCGGACAACAAGAGTAAATGAGAAGCAATCTGCAATTTTTCAGGAATGTTTTTATAGCCATGGTGATAGCGGATCGGTTGATATATAGTGTCAGGCAACCCCCAATTTTTTAATACCTCAGAGCCAAGCTCCTGATGATCAAAGCCGAATATTTTTCTTTCAGATTCTTCAATCGCCAAAGACGAGGCCCTTTTTTCATCCAATACCCTCAAATAGTCATCTTTCCGACAAAGATACATAATGACAATACCAATATCTTGTAGAAGCCCTGTGACAAACATGTCTTCCTTTTTATCAGAAATGATAGGTGAAAGAATTTCGGCACTGACAGCGGCAGTGAGAGCCCTTTTCCAAAAGAAATCAAAGTCAAACCCGTCCTCAGCAGAACCTCTGAGGTCCTTGGCGATGACAAAGGATAACGCAATGTTTTTAAGTGTATTCGTACCTAATATTGATAGAGCCTTAGGGATGCTGTCGATTTCGCGGGCAACATTATAAAAGGAGGAATTTGCGATCATCAATATTTTAGCAGACAGCGCAGGGTCGGATGATATTATATTGGCAAGTTCATTGAAAGATGTCTCATCCTTTTTGACAGCGTCAAGGATTCGAACTGCCAATGATGGTGGTGATGGTATTCGAATGTCCTCTTTAAAAAAATCAGTGATAGTCGTCATTTTTTATTGGAATCTCCTGCTTAATGGTTCAATAATGAGATGCTAACCGGTAAATAGTTTTTCTAAAATCCCTGCCAATAATATTTTTTAACCGGTATCATAACATTTACATATATTTCTACCAGCGCCCTTTGCTTGATATAGCGCACTATCAGCTTCCTTAATCAATTCGATTTTATTTACATTTTTATTTGGTTTTAAAAATGAAATCCCAAAGCTAAGGCTAACCGGTATCACTTTATTTTCATACTCAATCTGCATAGAATTGATAGCCTCTCTAAGCCTTTCAGCTACAAGCATCGCATTTGTATTAGATATTTCCGGCAATACAGCCGCAAATTCCTCACCGCCATACCTTGCCACGGAGTCAGAAGTTCTCAAAAAGTCCTGGAAGAATTGAGCGACAGTTTTAATAACATGATCACCAGCTAGATGCCCGTAATTGTCATTTATATCCTTAAAGTGGTCTATATCAGCCATTATTAGACAGAGATCATGTTTATAACGCCGTGCTCGATGTATCTCCTTATCCAAGCATTCATGAAAGGCATTGAAATTAAGCAGATTTGTTAAAGAATCTGTCATTGCCAGTTTACTTAAATTTTCAATCTGTTTTTTTTGTTCACATAACTGTTCCATAAAATCTGACGAAAGGTTGATGAGTTCATTTCTTGCATCTTCAATTATCTTCAAATAATCATTATCTTCATCAACCCTGATATTGAAAAGGGGAAATACATTCATGGTTTGATGATGAATTTGTTTCGCTATCTCATCGATTGGTAATTTATCTTTGAATCCGTATTTCTTAGCTAAAAATTCTAGTTGTGCAAATGTTGTGGCAGCCTTCTTTTCTTTGTGGTTACTCAAATCAATAAATAAGGAGGACAACCGGAGCACTTTTGTCATGACGTCTATGTTGGGCTCTTGGATAACAATATCGTCCAACCCATGATGATGTAGAATCGGGGTGGTGAACGATTCCGGAAGGCCCCAGGATTTGGTCATGTGCTCCCCCAACTGCATGTGATTAAACCCAAAAACCCGATTTTCTACATCACTGTACAAGAATAGATTATTTTTTGTTTCATTTAAAACCAATTGGTATTGCTCAGGCATACACTGGTTCATCGCCAATGTTCCAATGTTATGTATAAGACCAAGAAAGAACGCATCTTCGGCAAAGTTCGGCAAAATCTTTTCAGTCAATATTTTGGCTGACACTGCCCCGATGAGAGAAGTTTTCCAAAAATTAAAATAATCAAAGCCATTAGACTCATTAGATCTTAAATTATTAACCAGTGAAAAGCTCAAAGCCAAACTTTTTACGGTATGGCTTCCAAGAAGACTCACAGCGTGAGGAACTGAAGTAATTTTATTAGGAAGGCAATAAAAATGAGAATTAATTGCTTTGAGCACTTCTGCACTCAGTGCGGGATCAGTTGCAAGAATCTCTCCGATCTCCTTTAATCCTGTCTTTTTATTTCTCACTGCATTCAAAATCCTCATTGCAACGCTCGGAAGCGTCGGTAACTTATTTAAATTGTGAACAATAGATTCGATTTTGCTTGTTTCTTTCATTTTTTATCCTCGCTATTGCAATAAGCAATATTACCAAAGAACAAGGAATTATTGCTTTAAGTAGCGAATAACTATTTTAAAAATTTTCCAATGTATTTCATAAATTTTCTGGCATCAATAGGTCTGGAGATATATCCTATGCAACCTGCCTCAAAGGCTTATTATTCATCTCCCTGCATGGCATATGATCTTAATGCTGCTGCGGGACATCTTTTAAAGAAGGATCCTTTTTTGGATTTTTTTTTGCGCTATTATCATTAATTTTATATCGGTATTTATTCGAAAAGCTAAAGAAAAACTACCGTCGCCGTCTGAATAAAGAACAGCCAGAATATGGAGATTTTAATCGAAATTTGAAGATGAGATTTAAAGAAATGTACGATTACAACAGATCGCAACTTGATGCCATGCTGGGATATCGTAAAAATCCTCGTTGACAATCAATTCCGCCTTCGATATTTGAATCTTAACTGTTTCTGATTATTTGACCCCTTTATAGATTAGGCTGCATCTTATAGATTAGGCTGCATCTGAAACCTCAACACAATTTAAATTTTCACTTTAAACCGCTTCCTAAAAAGCGAATTTTTATCAATTCAATTATTAAACTCAGCCCGGGGTTAGTCCCTACTACGATCAATCGCTTCTCAAAACCACTATATGGGGGGAGGTGTAAATGGTTTTTAGGCCTTTAATCCTTTTAGCCACGATACTGATCGTCATGTTTTACCCGCAAAAGTTTCATGCTCAGGGAAAACCGGTCTTTTCTAACTCAATTCATAAGCCACCGGCTATGCTGGTGAGAATTTAAAAGGTTCTACCGTTACAGCGAGGGCATGCTTCATGGTGCAAAGCTGATTGATGCCGGCGGCTTATGAATTGAATATTCTGTGACAGATGACGGCACCTTTGGTCTTTACAAGCCTAAGGGATAGAAAGTTGGCACCCGGAGATACCCCAACAGCACCGGACAATGGGGCATCGTTGACCCGGAATCGCATGACGCTATACCTACTTTTATGTATGCCAGATTGGCGATACCTTGATTTTATTGGGATGCTCATAAATAATCATAACAGGACAAAACCATGCAAAATTAACGTGGTATATTGGGGATGACCAAAAAATGCCGGTGAAAATTCCATTATTTATTGAACTGTACAACAAACATCACTTGTGTGCTTTAACAAGAAAGGTGGTGATGCTTATGGTTGTATAAATTGAATACCCCGAATTCGTCGTTCGCATCAAGAGGAATCAAAAACAAATTATCTGTTTCATATTTTAAGGAGGGTTATTATGCCAAAGTACCTTATTTCCGGTTCCTATGTTGGTGAAGGTATTCAGGGTCTCTTGAAGGACGGTGGTACAAAAAGGAGAGAGGCAGTTGAGCAACTCATCGGAAGCCTTGGAGGAACAGTCGAATCTGTGCACTTTGCTTTCGGTGATGATGATTTTTTTATTATTGCTGATGTGCCTGACAATGTGAAGGCTGCTGCTGGATCGCTAATTGCCAGTTCCACCGGAGCAGTTTCCGCTAAAATTACAGTTTTATTAACTCCGGAAGAACTCGACGAAGTTTCAGGTATCAGCGTTGAATACAGACCGCCGGGTCAGTAATGGGTCATCAACAATATGCGTCCTCGAATTTCAGAAACGGACCATACAGATAAAGCCCGATTTCCGAAGACGGAATTCGGGTTTTCTTTTCACAGGTACGGATAGAGGAAACATAATTCGAAATTTTTTACGATCCATGTTGATCGGCCTTTTTTTTAGCCCCCATCGCTTTTACATAAAAGAGCTACGACGAAGTGCAAATCGAAGGTCTGCTTGTCAAAGATATGAATGTATCCCAGCGCGACGTTGCTAAAACGCTTATCGACGTGTACGTCACCCGCTTACCCGAATCCAATGCAGAGGCCCAACGTCATAAACTCACAAAGACTTCTCTTGACACCGCAGCCTTTGCCTGGGCG